>JANPDX010000082.1:0-1940 GCA_031431695.1 Dehalococcoidia bacterium | reverse complement strand
GCCACCTGCTGATCGCGCTGCTTGATGCACTCAAGGCGGACATGTTTACGCGCTCGCAGATACTCACCGGCGCGGGGTTCTCTGGTGATGGCGGCACGCCATCGCAGCGCTTGCCGGATGATTATTTCACGCTCGAAGAGGCGGTCCTGGAGATCGATCGGTCGCCGTTCCCTTCCTGTGTTTCGAACGAATACATGGAAGTGCTGGCGGCGAACGGGTTGATGCAACGAGTCTGGGAAGTCGATTTCGCCACGGAACTCGCCGGACCGTTCGATAAGAGCATGGTCAGCATGTTGAGTTGGCCACACGTTGCCAACCACATACTCAATTGGGACGAGGCGATTAGCCTGGTGATCTCGATCCTGAAGGGACACTACGGCGGCGACCAGGCGTTCGTGGGGGACACGAGCCCGTACTTCGCGGCGGCGATGGAACACTTCCTAAAGGGTGAACCGCACTACGTACAACGGTTCCTGACGCTTTGGGCTACAACCTCTCCAACCCAACGTAAACTGCGCTTCTGGTATCCGATCACCTGGAAACATTCGACGGCCGGTGTGCTTCGATTCCATGTTCAAGTGAACCCGGCGGATCAGCGAGGGGGCCTGACGTTCAATGACTGGATTCCGCTAGACGAGGCCACATGGGCGGGAGTTCGAATGCTTGCCGAGGATGAGACCTCAACGGTGCACACGTTCGCGGGCTAAACCTTCCAGCAATTTCCGGAACCTTCCTCGATCTGGCCAGTTTCTGGAGCGATTGCGATGCAGATCTTCGTCGCTCCTAGTGGTCGCTCGAAGGTGAAGCTCACCGGGCTACCGCCCCACCAAGTTGCACCCGATTCGGGTGATTCATTGTCCCAGAAGAAAACGAGGCCGTCGCCGCCGTCTTCGATCGTGACGCCATCTGTTTCAAACCACACCGTGTAGACATCGTTGGTGAGTTTGGCATCGGTGATGCGCGCTTCAGCCTTCGCCCCGCCGCCGCCGAGAAGGACGGCACCGAGGGCGACACCGGCTAGGACAACCAGCAGGCCACCAGCCCCCCAGGCCCAGCGCGGGATGCCTCGTCCTGGCTCGGCGGTGACCGATTTGGGCGGGTTAGGCGCAATTGCAACTGGTTTGGCCATGGTCGGCGATGGCGGGACGGATGCCGTTGGCGATGGTGCCGGACTCGCAGGCTCGGGCGTCTGGGTCGCCGGCGCCGACGTTCCCGCAGACAGCACAGGCTCGGGAGCGGAGGCTTCAGCAGAAGCTGGCGCGACCACGTTCGGTGTCACGGGCGATGAAGCCAACACGACGTTCGCAGGCTGTCGGCCGCTGGCCACCTCGAGCGCAAACAGGGCCGCGCCAAGGGCGATCGTGTGCTTCGGGTGGCTGTCTCGCGAAATCGGGCGGCCCGTCATCTCGCGCAGTAGTTGACCAACAAGTGGGATGCGCGACGAACCGCCGACGAGCAGAACTCGATCGATATCTTCAAGGGAGAGGCCGGCGCTTCTTACCGAGCGTTCGAGTGCAGCCGCCGTTTCGCGGACGCGCGGGCGGACAATCTCTTCGAATTCGCCGCGGGTCAGCCGCACTTCGCTTTGAACCGCAGGCGTCATCACGGGGATCGTGGCTTCCGTGTCGGAAGAGAGCGACTCTTTGGCTTCGCGGCACTCGTCGCGGAGGCGCATGAGTGCCGAACGCGCAGCCGGGCTGGCATCTCCTTCAAGGACGGCACGGCCAATCGTTTCGGCGACGTGGGCGAACACCGCTTCATCGAAATCGATTCCGCCCAGCCGTTCGATTCCTTCCGGCTGGCCGAGAATTTCGAAGCCATCGGCGGCTTTTCGGAGCACGGCCGCATCGAAAGTGCCGCCGCCAAAGTCGTAGACGGCGATCGCGGTGCCGGTTTCAATGCGTTCTTGCGAGGCGTAGTGAAGCGCCGCTGCCACCGGC
>JANPDX010000081.1:0-1691 GCA_031431695.1 Dehalococcoidia bacterium | reverse complement strand
ACGTTCTGTCCCGCCCAAGCAATGGCAGGGCGAACTCATCGTGCATCGCGATGACACGCTCGCGGCCCGAATCTTCGGAGCTCCAACAGCCTGGGCCGCGACCTTCCCCTATTCGATCATCTGGGGTACGCCCGGTTCTCGGTCCATATGCAGCGCCACCTTCACGGCCCGTAAAGACGACGTCGCCGCTTTCCGTCTGACGTCGAATTGGAGTTTGATTGACCTCAGGCGTGCCGTCCGCTTCGATGTCGAACTCGCCGCGGAAGTTCGCTCGGTACTTGGAAACTCACGCCAGGGCGGCTGCCTGATCGATGTCTCGGTCAGCGGCGCCGCGGTAGAGGTCGAGACTCGTCCGGGCGGTAGTCAAGTCGAAGTGGGGTTGCGCGCAAACGGTTACTCGGCGCGGCTCCTATGCGACGTTGTCTCCACGCACGCCGTTGGCAGCAAGACCGTCCTTCATCTGCGCTTCCGCGACATGACCCCGCCGCAGCTCGCCTTCGTACGCCAGCTCATCGAGAGACAGGCTTCCTAGCCTCCAACCAGCGCCAATTCTAATATCCTGTCGTGTCACTTACCGTTGCCGATTTCGCAGTCGGCGCTGTCACCGTTGGATCAGACGAAGTCACGCTGTTACATGCGGCAGACGAAGTCAGACAGCACCTCGCCCGCACTCCCCGGTCCGGGGCTGCTGCCGCCTCCATCCACATTTCAGCAGCCAGCGCCCGGACGGACGCATACGAAGTCACCGTTCGCCCCGGGGCGGTGATCATCGGGGGCGATTCACCGCGAGGAGCCCTCAACGGCACCTACTGGCTCCTCGAACAACTTGGATTCCTGTGGGTGCGGCCTGGTGCTTCCGGCGTCCGATTCGTCCCCGGCAAGGCCATCGCTGAAGGAACCGTCCGTGGTGTCCCTTCGTTCCCGAGGCGCACTCTGATCCTCGGAAATGACGCGCTTCACGATGAGTGGCGCGATTGGCTCGAGTTCGCCAGCCGTAACCGCCTCAACAGCATCTTTCTTCACGACACGCCTCCAAGCGTCTTCCCACGCGGTGGCGCCAATCGGCCGGAAAGCGCCGATGAGATCGCCGCCGACGGCAAAGGATGGATGTTCGAACGCTGGGACGCCGAAGGTTCGGATATTCTCGCCGAGGCCGAACGACGGGCGATGACCGTCCAGTTCGGTGGCCACCATCTCCCCGGATTGCTCTCACGCGGGCTCTTCGAGGCCTATCCGGACTGGTTTCCCGTACGCAACGCTCAACGAGACGCGCGCTACAACCTCTGCACCTCCAGTTCCGGCGCGGTCACAGAGGTTCGGGCCCGCGCCCGCGAGTTCTTCCGCCGCTTCGCTGGCCCGCGGGTATACCACCTGTGGGCCGACGACATTGTTGGTGGCGGTTGGTGTTCCTGCGACGATTGCAGCGCGCTCAGTCCTTCGGACCAGGCGCTCCGGGCGACCAACGTCATCGCCGAAGAACTCTCTTCTATCAATCCCAACTCGGTCGTCGCCCACCTCGCCTACCACGACACCATTGCTCCGCCCACGGCGTTCAGCCCCTCATCAAACGTTTCGGCGCTCTATGCGCCGCGCAACCGGAACTACGCATTCGCCATCGATGATGAAGCCTGTCCTCGAAACCGCGAGGGACACTACACCGAACTGCTCGGCCTCGGACGCACGTTTGCGAA
>JANPDX010000080.1:0-2237 GCA_031431695.1 Dehalococcoidia bacterium | reverse complement strand
GGATCCGCTAACGACTGACGGCTGACAACCGAGGGCTTCGACTAATGACGAACGACTCCCCCGCCTGCTACCATTCAAGGAGCGTTAAGAGGGCGACCGGCGCCCGGCAACCTGGTAAGCCTCCAAGGTGCCAAGAGAACGCGGTCCTTCCGCGGAAGGACAACAAAAGGCGGGCCCTTCCGCGGAAGGACTCGCCCCTCGCAGCAGAGGGGTAATCACGCGTACAGCGTTGCCACCCCTCTCCGGAGCCGCGAGGGGTTTTTCTTTGCCCGCGAGCATTCCATGGAAGGACACCAATGGCAGAACGCAAGCTCCTCACCTCCGAGTCCGTCACCGAAGGCCATCCCGACAAGATGTGCGACCAGATCTCTGATTCGGTACTGGATGCTCTCCTCGCCCAGGACAAAATGTCCCGCGTCGCCTGCGAGACCGCCACAACCAACGGCCTCGTCCTGGTGATGGGCGAGATCACCACCGAGGGCTACGCCGACATCCCGAAGCTGGTGCGCCAGACCGTCCTCGATATCGGCTACGACTCTTCTGACAAGGGTTTCGACGGCAACACCTGCGGCGTCATGGTCGCCATCAGCGGCCAATCGCCGGATATAGCCCAGGGTGTCGATCACCACGAACATCTCGAAACTGGTGCGGGCGACCAGGGCATGATGATGGGCTTCGCCTGCAACGAAACCCCCGAAAAGATGCCCCTGACGATTGCCCTCGCCCATCGCCTCACGCGGAAGCTCGCCGAAGTCCGCAAGAACGGCGATCTCAAGTGGGTCTGGCCTGACGGCAAGTCACAGGTCACGGTTGAATACGACGAGAACTGGAAGCCGGTCCGCGTTGATACGGTCGTCATTTCGACGCAGCACAGCCCCGAAGTCGAAGATCAGGAGTTCATCCAGACTCAGATCACGAAGCACGTCATACGCCCGGTCGTTGGCGAAATTCTCGCGGCTGACGCGACCATCCATGTGAATCCCACCGGTCGCTTCATGATCGGCGGCCCCCGCGGAGATGCCGGGCTCACTGGCCGGAAGATCATCGTGGATACCTACGGCGGGGTCGGCCGGCATGGCGGCGGCGCCTTCAGCGGGAAGGACCCGACCAAGGTCGACCGTTCCGGCGCCTATGCGGCTCGCTGGGTGGCCAAGACTGTCGTCGAAGCCGGCCTCGCGACTCGCTGCGAGTTCATGCTTTCGTACGCCATCGGTGTGGCGCAGCCGACATCGATCGGCATCGAGACCTTCGGCACCGGCGTTGTCGATGACGCGGTCATCCTCGCCGCGGTGCGCAAGCATTTCGATCTTCGGCCCGGGGCCATCATCCACGAGCTCGATCTCCGGCGCCCGATCTACCGCCAGACGGCTGCCTACGGGCACTTCGGCCGGAACGACCTGAACCTCCCGTGGGAAGACACCTCGCGCGCCGCTGACTTGCGGACAACGGCCGGGCGGTAGACTTCGCCTGTGGATGCCATTTTGCTCGTAGGCGGCCAGGGGACTCGTCTCCGGCCGCTCAGCGCCTCGCGGCACAAGAGCCTTGTGCCACTCTTGAACCGCCCGGCCATCGATTACCTGTTCGATTGGCTCGCGCGGTCCGGTATCGAGCGAGTCGTCCTCGCGTTGGGTCAGATGAATGAAGATCTCGCCGAAGCGTACCCGGCGGGCAGGCACGGCCCCATCGAGATACTCCCAATCATCGAGCGAGAGCGCCTGGAATCAGGTGGCGCAATTCGCCACGCCGTTCAAGAGGCCGGGATCACCGGCCGGTTTGTCGTGGTGAACGGCGACGTCTATGTCGACTTCGATCTCGGTCCTGCACTGGCGGCGCACGTAGCTCGTAAAGCCGACCTCACCATGGCGCTGAAGCAACTCAGCGACGTCTCGTCCTACGGTGTTGCCGTGTGTGATGAATCCGCGCTGATCACGAAATTCGTTGAGAAGCCGCTTCCCGGCACGGCGCCGAGCAACCTTGTCAACGCAGGCGTGTGGATTTTCGAACCCGGCCTTGTCGATGAAATACCCCCCGGCGCGGTCCGTGTTGAAGAAACGCTGTTTCCGTCGCTCGTGGCCCGCCGCCGTACGGTCTTGGGCTATGAGTTCGCCGGCACATGGGCGGACCTCGGTACGCCGGCACGTTATCTGGCGCTTTCGAAGGAACTCCTCCAGTTCCGCAACGAAATCGCTCCGGGTACCAGGCTCTCCGCGACCGCGAACATCTCGGGCACGGCGGTG
>JANPDX010000079.1:0-1539 GCA_031431695.1 Dehalococcoidia bacterium | reverse complement strand
CCACGGTCCGTGAACCGAATCTCCACGCTCTTATCCCACCACCCCCTGCTATAGTCTCTCCAGTTCGAAGAGGTTGTGGTCACTGTAGTGGCGGAAGCAAGCAAGGCCAGCGAACCAGCTGCAAGCCAGCCCGAACGCGCGCGCATGCCCCGGAACCAGCCCGCTATCCACGGCGAAATTGCCGCGTCCTTCCTCAGGCCAAACGCCCCCACCGGCTCACTCATCGGCCTCCGCAGTGTCGTCGGCAACCGAGCCATGACACAGATACTCCATCGCAGGGCCGCAGCCGGCCTTCCCAACAAAACCCAACGCTCCCATCGCGGAGGATTTGCCATCCCCGCGGGCGCCAGCGCTTCGCCACCGAAGAGCCGCGAATCCATGGGCTCGGCCTGCATCCAACGCCACAGTGCCTTCGAGCACTACCTCCTCGGACAGGTCTCTCCGACGAAACTGGCCGAGATCCCCCAGGTCCGCGAGATCCCCGAGCTCCAGGAGAAACTCGCCGCGATGAAGGCCCAGATCAAGAAGGCCAAAGTCATCAAGGGATCGGATATGGGCGACATCGATGCCCTCGAAAAACAGATCGCCGCCGCCGAAGGCAAACGCGAAGACGTGAAGCACACTCTCACCCAGGAAATGAACCGCCTGCTCGCATGGAAGGACGACCCCGAAGCCGCATCCATCCCCGAGGGCGAAATGGGCATCGTCAAGAAGAAAGACGAAGTCTGGGAAGTCCCCAAGGTCTCCATCCCCTGTGCGGATGGCGCGATCGTCGTTTCCTATAGCGAAATCAACACCCTGCCCGACCTCTTCGGCAACCCGGAAGCGATCAAAAAGACTCCCAAGTCGAAGGTCCTTGGCCTCATCCAGGGCGTCCGCCAGCAGGCCTACATCGAGATCGACAACATGTACACCGAGCTCTTCGGCAAGAGCCAGAGCGTCCTCCACAACACCTTCACCCCCGATAGCGACTTCGAAGGTGCTCGCGGGCCGCGCGCCCAGGCCGTCAACGAAAAGGCCTACGAAATCCGCATGGAATCGCAGGTCAACTCCGACACCACGCGCAAAGGCGAAGAGAGCGACGCCTACTTCGCCGCGCTGGAACGCAACGCCTGCCACTTCTTCCCCGAAAACCGCGTCCAGTGGACCGGCTACCACAAAAAGGCCCGCGACCTTGCGGAGCACGCCGCCGTCGAACGCGACGCCGCCAAAATGCTCAAGGACTCCGGTGCCACGAAAGAAGCCGAAGCACTCGAAAAGCGCGCCGGCGAACTCGGCAACGAAGCGATGCTTCAGAACGCCTTCGGCGAGCACTACCTCCAGGACGCATATGCCGGCGGCCACCTCGTCAACAAGACCAAGATCATGCAGTGGTTCGTCGAATGGCTCGCAAGCAACGGCGGCCTCGGCTCAACTGACCTCGGCGAGTCCCAGTTCGCGATGGCGAAGCACGCCGCATCCCAGGATCTGACCTCGAACCCACAGGCCCTCGACGACAAGATTAAACGCGGCGAGCTGGGTTCCATGGGCGAAGCGAGC
>JANPDX010000078.1:0-4813 GCA_031431695.1 Dehalococcoidia bacterium | reverse complement strand
CGGCCGGAGCCGCCTCATCATCGAGGCTGACGGCCCATGGGAAGCGCTCGCCCGCTTCCACGCCGTCCAGGCATGGACAGCGCCCGCCAGCACCACCCGGGGAGCCATCTTCCAGCGGCTTGCCGCCCGTGCCGGGCTTGTGGTCAGCGCCGCCAGCGCACCGCGCGCGCCGTCCACCGCATGGACCACCGATACGCCCGCGTTCACCATCGCAGCCAACGAGCGCGGAGATACCACCCTACGCCGCCTGCTCGCCCCAACGCCGGACTTCCTACGTCTGTCCGCCCTTGGAGGCTTCGAGATCTGCGGGTTCACCGACACCGACACGCAGGAAACCTACGGCATCGCCTACGGCCCCGCCGCTACGCATCACCCGGCTGTCAGCATCACCGAGGCCGAGGAGCTCGAACCCAATTGGCTACGCCTGCAGGGTCCGGACCGCTACGCCGACTCCGCATGGTTCCAGCTATCCACCGCCTGGGCATCGGAAAACGAGTACGTCGGCCCTATCGGCGCCGGCCCATGGTTCGCCTTGCTTCGCGACGCCGACGCCGGGACCGACGCCAAGGCGATCGCCCGCGCCCTTGCAGGGCTACGCCGAATCCGCCAGGTAACGCCACGCGGCCAGCTCATCGCGTCCGCCCACGTCGGTCAGGAACTTTACGACATCGTCAGCGGCGTATGGTCGCCAACCAGCCCCGGCTCCGCGGCGTACCGCGCCCGCGTCGTCGGCCTCAGCCTGGACTACAAGCGAGCACCCGCCAGCGGCGCACCCGCCTACACCACCACCCTCGACCTCGCCCAAGCGTACGTATTCGCCTGACAAAATGCCTGACAAAAAGAACCGCGAGCGCCAGCGACCGGCCACAATCCACAATCCACAATCAGGAGCCCCGCCCATGAATCGTGAATCGCAAATCGTGAATCGTGAATCGCCGTGACCGTCTACCGAGGTAAAGTCGTCAGCTTCGCCAGCGGCGCATGGACCGCCAGCATCCGCCTGGACGGCAGCGCCGCCCAGACCATCGAGAACGTCCCCGTTTCCAGCGACATCGCCGAGACCGACATGGACATCGGCGCGAAAGTCCTCGTTGATACCGGCGACCACAACCACCCGGCGGACCTTGTCGTATTCGCCGCATGGCCCGGCCCGCCCGCACCGCTGCAGCCGCCTACCGGCGGCATCATCGCTTGGCCTACGGCCACCGCGCCGACTGGGTGGCTACTGGCCGACGGCTCCGCCGTCAGCCGCACCACCTACGCGGCCCTGTTCGCGCTGATCGCCTCCGTCTACGGCGCCGGAGACGGCTCGACGACCTTCAATGTGCCCAATCTCAAGGGACGAGTGCCCGTAGGATTCGATTCTGGGCAAACGGAGTTCGATGCGCTCGGCGAAACCGGCGGGTCAAAGACCCACACGCTTATCACCGCCGAGATTCCCGCCCACCTTCACGTCCAAGACACACACAACCACACCCAGAACCCGCACACCCACCTTCAGAATCAGCACCTTCACGCCGTCACCGACCCGACACACTTTCACAGCGTGGCCGAGGGTCAGACCGACGGCGACGGCACCCTCTTCGACAAGAGCAACGCTGCCGACGGCACTCCGGCCGTCGTCACCGATGCCGCCGCTACCGGCATCAGCATCCAGAACACCACGCCGACCAACCAGGACACGACGCCGACGAACGTCACCACCGTGGCCGTCAACAAGAACACCGGAGGCGGAGGCGCACACCAAAACTTGCCGCCCTACATCGCCCTCAACTACATCATCAAAACGTGATCTCCACCCTACCCTTGGGCCTCCAGCGCTTCGTCGTCCGTCTCGAACGTGTAGGCCACGAGTTCGCCGTCGTCCCAGCGGTCGCCCATTTCCCGGACCCCCTTCACCGGCGCCTCCCCGGAGCGGTAGAGCAACGCGAAAACCCGGTCGTACGCGCCAACACGGTGGTCGGCCTCCAACGCTGCCTCGACATGTACCAGCGGTATCTCCTCTTCCGGGATGACGAGGAAGGCATGCGCTGCTTCGTGGCGGCGCTGCTCAAGAATCATGTGCCCGATGACATCGCCTTCGGAATCCCGGTAGTCGCCATCAATCTGGTCGCTATCGGCATCGCGATGGAACGGCGTCACCAGGGAGCCCCGATACGCTATCCGCCTGTGACGGCGGTCGCCGATCAGGAAGGGGTCTTTCGGTTCGGGCACAGCGGCCATGGCCAGCACTCCTGCGTATTCGCCTGCGAGCTTCACCCCGGAGGGGCGCGGGGTGAACGCCCCTTCGTTCATAGATCCCGTACCAGGTGGCCCGAAGGGTACTTCGTTAACGCATACCACAACCGGCGTGCGGTACGCTTTGCTGCAATGACTACCGCATCTCGCTTCCGCGATCCCGAAGGCATCCACAACTTCCGCGAGCTTTCCGGCTATGAATCGGCCAACGGCACGATCCGTGCCTCCATGATCTTCCGTTCGGGCGCGCTCGAACTCATGACCGACGCCGACCGGGCATGGTTGGCCGAAGAACTCGCCGTGCAAACCATCCTGGACCTGCGCCACGGCGACGAACTGGCACTGCGCACGGGGCCGCACCCCCTTGAAAACCGCGTCGTACCGCACTCGATCTTCCCGTCCTCGGTGCCCATGGAAGAAGTGACGGCCGAACTAAACGGGCTCCACGGCACCGGCATTTCGCCCCAACGCTACCTTCATTACCTGGAAATCGCCGGCGACAAGTTTGCCAGCGCTTTCCAGATGTTCGCCGACGAAGACAACTACCCGTTCCTCGTGCATTGCACCGCGGGCAAGGACCGCACCGGCGTCCTCCTCGGCATGATCATGGACGTCCTCGGCTGCTCGGATGAAGACATCGCTCACGAATACGGCCTCAGCGATGCCGGCACCGACCGCCTGATTGCCTACCTCGTTAACAGTGGCAGGCAGCTCGAAGGCAGCGAGGCAGAGATCCGCGCCCGTCTCGCGACCCCGCCGGAGAAGATGGCGGGCTTCATCGAACTGATGCGTGCGAGGCACGGCAGTTCGGAAGCGTTCTTCCTGTCGAAGGGCGTCTCGGCAGACGAGATCGCGAAGGTCCGGGACCTGCTGACGAGCTAAGCCTCAGGTATGAGTCCGCGTAGGCCCGACAGTAACGGAGGGCAGTGCTGGATATGGGCGTTACGCCGGGATCTTGAGGATCTCAAGAAGTCTTGGAAGGTTCGCCTCGTACTCGGTCTCCAGCCAGAGCGCCCGAATCTCGCGGGCGGCAACCGGTAGTTCGTCCAGCGATTCAATCTGCGTCATGCACCCGGGCAGATCCGGATATTTGATGACGTACCCACTCACCTCATCGGGGATTACCTCGAAGCGAAAAGGCGTTGCGAGCACTTGCTGGAGGTTTGGGGTGGGATTCTTGGCCATGATTAATCCTCGGTCAGCTCCAGTATCGCGCATATCGAGTCCAAATAGACGCGTTTAACCTTGAAACGATTGCTGAGCGGCACGATCACCGTTGGGTGTCCCGCCCGTGTAAACGAACCATGGCTCCCCGCCTGTCTCGCCTGCCTCCAACCAAACGCCTCAAGGACGCGCCGAACATCGTTGAAGTCTGCCTCGGTACGCCCTGACTTTAGCCGCGCGATCGACTTCTCGAGCCCACTCATCGGCGCGAATCCTGAATCAGGTGCCGACTAAGTTCAACGAGCACGCCTTAACTACACCCGCTCCGACGCTCAATCACCACCATCGACCGAACCTCACACATGCCACCAGTCCCCGCCACTCGCCACTCGCCACTCGCCACTCGCCACTCGCCACTCGCCACTCGGCACTACGTTAGACTCGCTGCTACCACACCGCTCTGAAGGAGCACCTTCCTCATGCCCACTCGCGCACTCGTCCTCGGCGGCGGCGGCCCCGTCGGGATCGCCTGGGAATCCGGCCTCGCTGCCGGCCTCGCCGAATCCGGCGTCAACCTCGGCGATGCCGACCTCATCATCGGCACCTCCGCTGGCTCCGCGGTCGGCGCCCAGCTCGCCATGGGCCGCACACCCCAGCAGATGTACGCCGCCGTGGCCGCCGATGCAGGCAACACGAATCCCGGGCCAGCCCGCGCGAACCCGGACGCCGCTGGCCCGGCGCCGAACCTCCTGCCCCTCATGGAACTTATGCAGAAGGCCGCCCGCGACGATGTCTCGCCAGAAGCCGTCCGCAAGGAGATCGGCGCGTTCGCCCTTGGCGCGACGACGATGTCCGAGGAGGCCTTCATCGCCACCTTCGGCCGGATGCTCGCCAGCAGCGAAAACTGGCCCGCGAAAATGTTCATGTGTACCGCGGTCGATGCACTCGACGGCACGTTCCACACCTGGAGCAATGATTCAGGAGTACCCCTGAGCCGCGCGATCGCTTCAAGTTGCAGCGTCCCGGGAATCTACCCGCCTATCACCATAAACGGCCGCCGCTACATCGATGGCGGCATGCGTTCCAGCACCAACGCCGATTTGGCCAGGGGCAACGACACTGTTGTCATCGTCTCGATTAGAGCCGGTGGTGAAGGCGCGATGGCGGAAGCGTCCCAGAAACGCCTGGATGGCGAGTTGGACACTCTCCGCCAGTCAGGCAGCAAGGTGGTGCTTATCACGCCTGACGCACCCTCACGCGACGCCTTCGGCCTCAACCTGATGGATTTTCGGCGGCGGGCTGGCGCCGCCGAAACCGGCCTGGCCCAGGGCCGCGCCGAAGCCAGGAATCTCACCGGGCACTGGTAGCCCGCGCCCCAACAGCAAGGGAATGTACGGGATTTCCCTGACGG
>JANPDX010000077.1:0-3568 GCA_031431695.1 Dehalococcoidia bacterium | reverse complement strand
GTCGAGGATTCGGCCGCGCACCAGCGCGCGATGCACGTGGTGCCGCACGGCAAATACCGTGCGATGGCCGTGTCGCCGCTGGCCAGCGGGCGCCTGAACCCGCCCGACATCTGCCTGATCTATGCCACGCCGGGGCAGATGATCCTGCTCATCAACGGCCTGCAATGGTCCGGCTACGGCAAGTTCGACTGGAGCGTGGTCGGCGAATCATCTTGCGCCGACTCCTGGGGCCGCGCGCTGGCCACCGGCAAGCCCAGCCTGTCGATCCCGTGTTACGCCGAACGCCGCTATGGCGGTGTGCTCGACGATGAGATGCTCATGGCACTGCCACCGGCCGACCTGCCCAAGGCCATTGCCGGCATGCAGGCGCTGGCCGCCAACGGGCTGCGCTACCCGATACCGCAGTACGGCATCCAGAGCGACGCACGGGCCGGGCTGGCGAAAAGCTACGGGTACGGTGCCGAGAGCCGAGTGGACGTCAAGGTCGTCGATCCCGTGGCGAGGTCAGGCCGAAGAGGCCGTAAAATTCTTCTTCGGTTAGTACCCGACTGAGGGTCACGTCCGCCAGGTCATCCACGATATCCGCGAACAGTGCCCGCTTCTTTTGGAGGATATCATCAATGCGTTCTTCTATGGTGTTGGAGCAGATCAGGGTCGTCTCCACGACAACTTTCGATTGCCCTATTCGGTGGGCGCGCGCCGTCGCCTGGGAACCACGTGCCGGATTCCACCAACTGTCATAGTGGATCACGTGGTTCGCGGCAGTGATCGTCAAGCCGACTCCGCCCGACTGAAGCGTCATAATCAGCATGTTGGAATCATCATCAGACTCAAAGTCTTTCAGAACGGAGTTTCGCTGGGTGGCGCTCAGCGAACCGGTGAAGACTTTCGGCCGGAAGGATGCCATTTTTTGCTTGAGCAGATCGAAGTGATCCTTGTACTGCGAAAACACGAGGGCCTTCTCCTGGGAGTCACGCACCTCGTCCATATAGTCCTTGAGAAATTCCGACTTGCAACTCTCTCCACCATACCCGTTGCAGACTTGCTTTAGCTTCGTTATGAGTGCGAGTACATTCGTGACGCCAATACGGGCTCCTCCCGCTTGCAGTTGCGCCACACCGGCGGATTCTAAGCCATCGTATGCCCGCCTCTGGGCATCACCCAACTCAACGTATTTCTTGTTCCGGATCAGTGGAGGCAAGTCCTTTCGGGCTTCATCCTTACGGCGCCTGAGCATTGTTGTTGCTGCGGTGCGTTTTTCGGTACCAGCGACCACTTCCGAAGCCAACAGCAGACTAAGCACAGAGTTCAGTTCCTCGACTCGATTTTCCATGGGAGTTCCGGACAATCCCCAACGACGCGATGCATTCACCTTCACTGCTGCACGGCGTCTGACCGAATCTCTGTTCTTCAGATATTGGACTTCATCGAAGACTACGACCCCAAAGGGTCTAGCCGTTGTCTCACCCTGAACAAGGTCGGAGTCAATACGCAGACGGTCGTAGGTTGTAAGAACGACATGGTAGGCATGGCGAACGATGGGCCAAGCAACTCTCCGCTCATCTTCTGTGCCGTCCATACTGAATACTCGAAGCTCTGGAGCCCATCGGCCGAATTCCCGCCGCCAAGTTTCCATCAGGCTAGCAGGACAGACGACGAGGGCGTTAAGCGTCTTACCGAGTCGCACGAGCGCGCGGAATGCCGTGATGGCCTGTGCAGTTTTACCCAAGCCCATGTCGTCCGCGAGGAGCCTCCCTGGCTCTTCCATTAACCACTTCACGCCATAGCGCTGGTAGTCGAATAGCTCTTGCGGCATAAGGACGACGTCGAGCGCGTCGCTCTCCAGCGGGGGCATAAGGATGGGCCGAATAAGTTCGAAGAGATCTCGGCTTACCAAAACGGTCACGGGCCTTCGCGACCGTGCAGCACTTCGAATCGCGTCACGCTCCCGGTCTTGCCTGAGTCGTTGGATACGGCGTTCTGTACGGCCTTCGCCTACGGATTCATACATCTTGCCGGAGGCTGTGGGAACACCAAGAACCGACGGGATGCTAAAGCATCCCGGGTTCTCGATTTCCCAAGCAGCGATGAACGATTCTGGAACCGAAGGATCCCAGTGTGGCCGAAATGAGACGGGAGCAGAAATGTTCCAAGCAGGCGCCACTCCAACTGGTGAAGATATTTCAAGTTGCCCCTCGATCTGTCCGGTCGCGATAGTGGGCATCAGGAGCAAGACTTGCTCAGGTGCCGTAGGTGCCAGCAGTAGATTCGCCGCAAACCCCCTGGCGAGAGTGGGCGTCAGATCGAAGTCGAGCGACGACGCTCCGACGTGTTGCAGGAGTCCCTCCTGCCAAGATGGCAACACTCGCACCGCCAAGTCCGCGGTCACTACCGGGGCGTCCGGATTCAAAGTCGATTCTCGGAGCTTTGAGGTGTGAGGCACACCGCCAAGCGAAATGGGAGCCACGCTCGGATAGCCGATGGCGCCGACAATCCTACCCCTGGTTTCTTCACGGGTTCGAACCAGCAGGACCACCAAAGAGTCCCCTGAAGAAACTGTCAGTTCGTCTTTCAAAGAGACCGAATGGGCGGGCGCCTCCCACCATTCGACGCCGCGGGACTCGGCGGAACCGGCTGCGCCGTGCAGGGGGCTCAGAAAGCGCAGATCCGTCGCTGGACTGGCCGTGATGCGCCACTCGGAAGGAGAGACATCAGACGAATTCGGTACAGTGAAGGGCGCTACCCTACGGAAGAGCTTCGGCGCCACCTACTGGAACCGAGCATCCTCTTGCATCAGCACATCCAGTGCCGCGGACATCCGCTCGAAGGCTTTCGCTGGGTCAAAGTACGCGGCACACAGGGTCAAAGCCCGCTGGGCTTCCACTTCGAAACCCTCCGTGACGCGGAATAAAAGTTCCCTACCTGTTGTCTCTACGCGTTCGAATTCCTGCTCGTCACCCACAAGGAGGCCGCCATGCGTTTGGTAGAGCGTGGCGACAGGAATGCCGGATGGACTGCGGAACGCTGCTAACGCGGGACTATTAACTATCAGCAACTCCGGTTGAAGCGTGGCTTCCTTCACGAGGGTTGTGCAGACCAACTCTTGGCTAACGTAAGAGTCCAATTCTGAACCGTAAATGGCACGTTGAATCGCCGAGGGCTTTACCGGTGTAGTAATCCGAAACTCCTTCGGGTATCCCCGCTCGTCGGTAACCATGAAACAACCGATAAACCCGCCAAAACCGGTCGGGGGGATTGCGCCAGCTGATTTAGGTTTCGGTGCGGCGAACTCTCGTTCCTCAACCAGAAGAAATCCGACTGTGCAAGACTCACTGGGCATTCGCTATTCCCCCGCCCCCGAACTAGCGGCCCCGGCGGCACCGCTCGAGGGAGATGGCGGGGATACTACGCATCGAAGGGCCTAATGCCAATCGGGCGGGAGTCGACCGCCGTGGGGTCTAGGAGCCCGCACTGGCGCGCCTTCGCGGCGCAGTGCAAACTCCGAATCACATTCGAACCGGAGCACCGCTATGCCTGAAATCACCCACCGAACCATTCAAACCAACGG
>JANPDX010000076.1:0-2701 GCA_031431695.1 Dehalococcoidia bacterium | reverse complement strand
TTCAGGGCGCGCTGACGCCAGCCTGCCGCAGAGCAGCGCGAATCAGTTCGAGCGATTCGTGCGCCATCCAGGCTTGTCCGCCCACACCCTGGTGAAGGCCATCGGCGTGCCCGTCCATGCCTTCGGGGTGGGTCTCCCATTGCGGCACATCATCGCCACCATAGAGGACGTGCAGCCTGGCGCACGCAGCGCCGAGAGCGCGGTGGACGAACTGGCGGCGCGCTTCGACGCGGTCGCGGCCGCGAGCGTTCGTGGAGTGGGGACGCCGTCCCCGCTGGCCATCCACCACCACGACCATACCCTCGTTGCGCAGCACCACGCGCACGCTGGCCATCACGCGCGTCACTACCTCCTCCGGTGTGAACGGTGTCGCGCCCTGGACGAGCACCTGGGCGGTCTCGCGGAACTTCCGGAAGACACGGTTGTGCGCCAACCAGGGGGTAGCGGCGGCGCCCAGCCCGGCCTTCGCGGCAGGCTTGCCAAGGCGTCCGAAGGTGCGCTCAACGCGAAGCGGGACGGACTCGTAAAGGCACCAGTACTCGGCAACGTTGAGGTAGACAACATCGGGCGCGAATTCAACGATCCAGCGTGCCAGGACTTCCGGAAACTTCTCCGTCGGCCATGCCGGCCGAGTGACGACTTCGGCCTCGCCGAAGTCGCGCGCGAGTTCCGCCTGGATGATCTCGTGGCGGCGAAGGGCGCCAGGCGGGAGATCCAGTACCTCGTTGGAGTTGCCGAGGAACAAGATTCGCACGCCGGAATAGTAACGCCAGCCAGCCGGATGGAGGCCCTTGAGGCGTAGCAGGAACCGAAGCCAACGCGGACCGCTTGTTGCGGAGAAGACTTCGTTTATCCACTCAACAAAACGCTTGACATGTGTCGGCCAAGGAGTACTTTGAAGTGCAGAGTACGCGAAGGATCCACCCAAACCGAAGAGGCTTGGAAACCGGTGAACTCGCGGCTGGCGCAGGAGGTCTCGCGTATGTACAGCAAGCTTCACGCCGTCTATGGAGTATGGATTGTGCAGAGGAAAGGTCTGCGTTAGCAGGCCAGGCACGGGGACCGTCTCGGGAAAGCACCCGAGAGTTCGCTCAAAACACCGGACGCAATAGCAAGAACTGCATGAAGCAGCCGTGTCCGGATCGCCCCCTCGGGGCGGCGAATGGTGCTGAAGTCCCGAGATCAAACGGTTACTCCGGTTGTTGACGCCGCCCGGTGCAACGACATGTGAGTTTGAAACTAAACAGGCCCCGCGCAAACGGGGCCTGTTCGCGTGCCGGGGCAGCCGTGCCCGAAAGCCCCGGCACGGGTAGGCTGGACGCGTGCTGAACGTTCGCATGCTGGTCGCGGGATTCCTGGTTGCATCGGTGGTTGCGCCGTTCGTAGCCGCGCAACATGAGTCCCGTGCATACACGGTGCAAACCGTGGAAGTCAGCGAGGGTGGTTTCAACCCGACGATTTGCCGGATGAACCGGGAGTACGTGCGGTTCAAGAACGTGGGCAGTTCGCCGCGGCGTGTCATCCGCCCGGGCGTGGTTGCCGGTGAAGAGCCGCTCATCGATACGGGCTACCTCAAGCCCGGCGAGGTATCAAACGAGATTCTCATCCCACACGGTGGGAATACGCGGTTTTTTGACGCGGACAACCTTTCCCACTCGATGACAGTGATTACACCGGTGTTCGTGGAATTCTGGGATCCGGCCTGTACGCCCGACCCGAACTATCAGCCCCCACAGCCGCCCTGCCGGAACAGCCCGTACTGCGTGCGTGCTCCGGGGACGGCGCGGGACTGACGCCGGGGTGGTCCGGGGCGGGGTGCAGGTTCCCCGGATATCGCCCCTTTCCGTTTGCGCTTTCCTCTTTGGCGATTCCTCGTTACGGTAAGTATGCCCGTGGTGGGGTGGGGCCTTGTGGGGTCATTAGATGCGTTTGGTCTCTTATCGGCCGCTTTTTGCGGCTTCCGCGCTCGTCATGGCGCTCTTCGGCGCGATCACCCTGGCGGTTTTTAGCGGTGGCGAAACACCGGCCAGGGCGATTACTCAATGGACCGTTGAGGTCAACGAAAAGGGATTCAACCCGCGGTTTTGCAACATTATTCGCGACGATGAAGTGGTGTTTAAGAACACCGGCAAGATAGAGATTCGGGTCTACAAGCCGGGTTTCGGCGGGGAGCCACCGCAGTTCGACGAGATGATCCCGGTGGGTGGGACGTCACTGTCCCCGCAGTCGTTCACTGCCGGCGGAAGCTACGTTTATTCCAGCGGGCTCGGGCACACGGTCACGATTTACAACCCGAATGTGGGAACTGGAACCGCCGGGTGTTCGAAGGAGGTGCCGACGAACACGCCGACCGCGACGGGCACGGCGACGCCAACCGCCACGCCGAAGCCGCCGAAACCAGCGAATTGCTGGGGCGTGGGTGGCTGCGCGATCAGCGTGGCGATCGCTTCGGACGGAGATTAGCCTCGCGCCCTCACCCCCCTTATTGCGATGGAGAGTGGGCCCGATTCGAGGCTGTACGCGATCGCTCGTGGGGCGGCATGCCGCCAGCGCCCTCCGAGGGGCGCGACTCCCCGGGTGTCCGGGTTTACAATCGCCGTTGTGGAACTTGCGAGTATTGCTGTGCCTTCGGGCCGGCTGACCGGTTACCTTGCCGCCCCGCGGGATGAGGGCAGGCGGCCCGCGGTCATCGTGATTCACG
>JANPDX010000075.1:0-2045 GCA_031431695.1 Dehalococcoidia bacterium | reverse complement strand
CGCGCTTGCCGCAGTGTTCACACTCCCGGAGTCGAATGGCGTTTGCTTCAACATTGACGAAGTAGCGCCAGTGGTGTTCGCAGGTACTGGTTCGGGTTTCCATAAACCCAGTTTGCGCCCCGAGTATGAACGCAACGTTTTCGGCGAGTGAATTTTGGCGACAAGAAACGGATGCGCCTCAGGTTCCGCAAGGCTTCAACCGCAGGCGGGACAACGGAGGCGTAGTTTTGCGTTGCCGACGCAGATGCCTATAGTTACGAACCTTCCGCCATGCTGATTGACCTTCATAGCCACACTTGGCCCCGATCCCACGACAGTGTCCTCAACCCTGACGACCTGGTTACGCGCGCGAAATCCGCCGGCCTGGACGCGGTGGTCTTCACGGAACATGACACGGTGTGGGACCACAAGTCGATCGAGGAGCTGCGGCAGAAGCACAACTTCCTCGTGCTCGCAGGCGTGGAAATAAGCACCGACGACGGACACATCTTGGCGTTCGGCATCGACAAGTATGTTTTCGGCATGCATCGGGCGCGTGAACTCGCGAGTTATGTGGAAAAGGCGAACGGAGCGATGGTGGCCGCACACCCCTACCGGCGGCAGATGCCGTGGTTCAGCCGAAACGAAGAAGAGTACAAGACCGCCCTCGAGAAGGCCTCGCGTAACCCTGCGTACCAGTTTGTGCAAGGCCTGGAAGAGGTCAACGGGCGGGGCAGTGATAAGGAAAACGAGTTTTCACGTCGCCTCTGCGATCTCATGGATCTGAAGGGCACGGGAGGCACGGACAGCCACGCGATCAGCGATGTCGGCAAGTGCGCCACCTATTTCGACCGGGAGATCCACGACGAGCGGGAACTCATTGAGGAGATCAAGGGGGGCAGGTTCTACGCGGTGGACCTGCGGTCGGGGTCCCCCGTTGCGGCGCGGCAGGAGCCAGGCGGAGCGTAGGCGCCAGTGCGCGAGTTCGTGGATTGCGGTTCGCTTCACACACATACGCGCCGATAGTAGGATGGACAAGCCGAGCGGCCCCAAGAAGCAACCCCCGACGGGAGAGGAGCCCCATTTCATGACCTACACGATCACGAACCCCTGTATCGATGTGCAGGACCAGGCCTGTGTCGAAGTCTGCCCGGTTGACTGCATTCATTTCGATGAAGGCAAAGACCGGATGCTGTACATCAATCCCGATGAGTGCATCGACTGTGGCGCCTGTGAACCGGCATGCCCGGTTACGGCCATATTCGCCGAAGACGATGTGCCCAGCGACCAGGCTGCGTACAAAGAGATCAATGTGCTCTGGTTCAGTGATAAAGAAGAGGCGCGGGCCAAGGTTGCGGCGCTGAAGCCTGCCTGAACCAAACTCGATAGCTGCTGCGGAAAGCCGTCCGAACATCGGACGGCTTTCCTGCGCTCGGCGCGATGCATAACTTGACCGTGCGCCGCCCAGAGATAGATTAGATTCGTTGCGCTACGTATTAAGCGTGGCGTGGAGGTCCGCTTTCGATGTCTGAACGAGTAATTATCAAGGCCGCGCCGCGGACCATTGTGGGGAAAAAAGTCGCGCAGCTCCGGCGCCAGGGGCGGTTGCCGGCGAATGTCTACGGACGAGGAATTGCCTCACAAGCCATCGATCTCGACGCGCGCGAGTTTAGCCGGACGATTAAGTCAGCCGGGCTCCGGGCTATGATTCAGCTCGACGTGGAGGGCGAGGCGGCGCCTCGTTACGTGATCCTCCGCGGGCTCGAGCGCAAGGGTGGCACCGGCGACCCGATGCACATCGACTTCTTCCAGGTAGATCCGGAACAACCAATTACCGCGAATGTGCCGTTGCGTTTCACAGGCGAAGCACCGGCGGTGCGGGACCTGGCGGGAACGCTGCTTTCGAACATCGATGTCATCTCGGTGCGCTGCAAGCCGCTGGATATCCCGGACGGCTTCACGGTTGACCTCGGCGGCCTGAAGAGCTTCGACATTTCTATCAAAGTCGGGGATCTTGAGGCGATGGCGGGGGTCGAAATCGTGACTGAACCGGGTATTGTCATCGC
>JANPDX010000074.1:0-1985 GCA_031431695.1 Dehalococcoidia bacterium | reverse complement strand
AAAAGAATGGAGTGGCCTCGACAAATCACCACCCGGTCCATGCCAGTCGCGGTTCCGTTCTACTCTGCCGGTTTTGATGGTTCGGCCGGTTCATCGAGCGCGGTACGGGCGAGCATTTCGAGGGCGCGGTCTTCGAGAGGTGGGTTGTGGAGCGCGGCGCGAACGTCGCGGTAGTAGCGTTCAATCGGCCGCCGCTTTTGAAGGCTGACTCCGCCAACCACGCGCATTGCGAGGTCGACCGCTTCGATACAGTTGTTCAGCGTGTCTGTCTTGGCCACTGCCACGCGGTTCAGGCGAGGCATGCCCTCGTTTTCGCCACGCTCCCAGGCGGCGCAGGCATCGACCATCAATGCGCGGCTGCGCTGAATCAGGAGTTCCATGCGAGCGATCCTGGTGCGAACGCCCGGATAATCCTTGATGGTCTGGCTAGAATTGGGAGTCCTCTGGCGGGCGAAGGTGACGGCGTAGTCGCGGGCGGCGGTGGCAACGCCGATGGTGACCGCGCAAAGCCCGAGCGCGAACCAGGCCATGCCAGCGCCGCCCCGGGCATCGGCGGTCCCGAGACTCCGTTCGTTCAACAACCGATCAGCCGGGAGAGGGATGTTGAGAAACACCGCATCGTGCGATCCGGTCGAGCGCATGCCCAGGCTGTCCCAGGTCTCGTCGATGCTCAGGCCAGGGTCGGTGCGAAGGACCATGAAGTTTCCGACGCGGGGCAGCGCACCAGGTTCCGGCGGGATTTGGGCGAGGACGATGAAGTAATGGAGTACCGGCGCCAGGGTGGTGAAGGTCTTCCGTCCGGTGAGACGCCAACCGTGGCCGTCAGGCGTGGCGAGGGTTTCCGGAAGGCCGCCGCCGGCTGGTGAACCGAGTCCCTCCTCGGTGGCGACGGTGTTCACCAGCTCACCGCGTTCGACCGCCCCGGAGGCCATCCGGTCGAGCCACTCGGGTGGGTAGGCGGGCGCCTCGCGCTCCTGGCCGAAAGTCTTGAGGTGCATCATGAACGAGAGAGCGGTTGAGCCGTCGCCGTGGGCAATGGCTTCGAGCACGGCGAGATAGGTGGGGAATGGGGCCTCGGCGCCGCCAAACCGTTTGGGCACGGTCAGCCCGTAGAAACCGGCGTTGCGCAGGTCATCGAAGTTCTCGAAGGGGAATGAACCCTCGCGGTCGTGTAACTGGGCACGTTCGTTGAAAACAACTGAGAGTTGGCGAGCCTTTTCGATCCAATCCATGGATGTGGATTGTGCCCGTTTGTCGCGATAGGCGGTCGCCCATCTGGTATTGTTGTTCCATGGAAAGCGTCAGCCGAGAGAAGAATCAACACCTGCGACCGAAGCCGGGCAGCCCCGAAGCTATCAAAGAGGCGCAAAGGATCTTACGAGAGTTCATCCCGGAAGGTGTTTCCCTTGCGGACGAGTTGATCGAGGATCGGCGCCGTGAGGCCGAACGAGAGTAGTTGCATCGTGGATGCATCCTGCGTGCTCGCGTTGCTCTTGAACGAGCCCTTGCCGTCGTATGTTGAAGGCATGGTCGCCTCTGGCGCGATCAGTTCGGTGAATTTGGCGGAAGTGGTCACCAAGCTCGTGGAACGCGGAGTGACCCCGATAGCGGTGCAGTCATCATTGAGTCGACTCGGTTTGGTTGTGGTGCCGTTAGACGCGGAACAGGCCATGCAAACCGGACTGCTCCGTGAGGCGACTCGCCACCTTGGCTTGTCTCTCGGCGACCGTGCCTGCCTGGCCCTCGCGCAACAATTGAAGTTGCCCGTCCTCACTACCGACCGGATATGGAGGAACCTCGACGTTGGCATCGAAGTCCGCGTGATTCGCTAAGCCGGCCCCGGAGTGCTACTGCCCGCCCCCGGTCGAGCCTTCCGGCACGCGGTCGGTGACGTGAGGACCCTCAACGTTGATGTTGGGGAGCAGCCGGTCAAGCCACTTTGGCATCCACCAGTTGGCGTCGCGAAGAAGTTCCATCGTCGAAGG
>JANPDX010000073.1:0-4611 GCA_031431695.1 Dehalococcoidia bacterium | reverse complement strand
TTTTTCATTGGCGGGTTTGGCCCGTCGGCTGTGCTCTTTGGCGGCAACGCGGCCACGTTCACGCGCATCGGCGATACCCAGATCCTGGCGACTGTCCCTCCCGGCACGGGCCTGCAACAGGTCAAGATCATCCATCCGATTTCGGGGACCAGCGACTTCCGAACCGAGGCGAACTATACCTACAGCCCGGGCCCGATCATCAACGAGCTCTCGCCGTCGCACGGCCCAGCAGTCGGCGGCACCATCGTGACCATCTCCGGCGCAGGATTCGCTCCGGGCGCGGTCGTGAAGTTCGGCGAAGTCCAGGCCTTCTCGACCGTGCTGAATGAAAACACGATCTCGGCAACGGCCCCCGCCGGGTCGGGCGTCGTGACGGTCTCCGTCTCTGTGAGCACGAACGTGAGCCCGCCCGGTCCGCAGGCGCAATACTCCTACGATGGGCCAACGGTCATCTCCGTCGCGCCCATTGCCGGGCCAATCGCCGGTGGAACGCCGATTACGATTCGCGGCACGAACTTCACGACGGCTTCGCTGGTCACTATCGGCACAGCCACGGTCGTGCCGGTGTTCGTCGATCCGACTACGCTGACCATGGTCACCCCGGCGACGCCAGTGGCGCTCGCTGCCCACGTCCGCGTCACGACCGGTTCCGGCCAGAGCCCGGAAAACCCGTCCGATGTGTTCACCTACACGAACGGTCCGATCGTTGACGCCATCAATCCTGATAACGGCCCGACGACCGGCGGCACGATCGTTGTCATCACCGGCAAGAACTTCAGCGCGCCGCTGGCGGTGTCGTTCGGGACAATTCCGGCGACCTCGTTCAATGTGAACAGCGCCACGCAGATAACGGTGCTTACGCCGCCGAACCCGACGGCCGGGCCTGCCGACGTCCGCGTCACGAAGGGCGCCGATGTCAGTCCCGTTGGTCCAAAGACGAAGTTCATCTACATCACCTCCACCCCGAAGATCACGCAACTCACGCCAAACACTGGCTCCACGTTTGGAGGCACCGAAATAACGATTTCGGGCATCGGGCTGAGCGGCGCCGCTTGTCCGGGGTCGGTGAAGTTCGGGTCAGTCCCGGCCGGCTCGTGCACGGTGGTGAACGACTCAACCATCACCACGACCGCGCCTGCAAATGTTTCCGGCATCACCGTCGTCACGGTCACGACAGTCAATGGCACGAGCGACATCGTTCCGAACTACACCTACGTCAGCCCCAACGCGCCCGGCGGAGGGACGGCGCCACCAGCCCCGGGGCCAGGCGGCACGACAACCTACAGGTTGTTCGCGCGTTGGACGCTGCTTACGTGGACCGGATCGAGTGGAGTGAAAGTCTCGGACGCCATTCGCGGGACGGGCGTTCCCGGCGCCGCGGACCTCTCGTCGCGAATCTCCGCGGTATTCCTGTGGGATGCCACCACCGCGACATGGAAGGCCTATTTCACTGGCGCCGATAGCATCCCGGGGGCCAACGATTTCACCCAGTTCACACCGGGAGCCGTGTATTGGGTGGCGATCCTGGGGGCGGGCGAGTTGCCATGGGTTGTGAGCGTCCCTCCCTGATCTGACTAAAAACTATAAGAGATGACACTTTGCGGGCCAAAGCGGGGCTCTGGTGGATTCCCCGCGAGGGACGACCCGGCTATCCTTGGCATCAGGAGATGGCGAAGAGCATGTGTAGGCCGATGAGGACTGCCCGTTGAAGTTCGGTACCCTCCAGGTGTACCCGCGCCAGGGCGTGCTCAAAGAGCACGGCCTCGACCTCCCCTCGGCCATCGTCGGGCGGGGCGAAGGCGCGCACATCCTGATAGACGACTTCTCGGTGTCCCGCCGCCACGCGCGGCTCACCATCGATTCGGGCCGGCTCCTGGTAGAGGACCTTGGCAGCGTGGGCGGCACCTATGTCGATGGCGAACGCCTCGAACCCGGCGCCCGCCACCTCGTCGGCCCCAACGCCGTCATGCGTTTCGGCGAAATCGAAGCGCGCTACCTCGAGAACGAAACATCCGACACCACCGTCAGGGCGGCGAGTGCGGCGGAACTCGAGGAAATCGCCGGCCCCGCGGGCCTCAGCGTGGCCCTCGTTTCCCCGGTCATGCCCGTTGACCCGGGAAAATTCATCACTTCCAGCGTGACAGTCGTTAATCGCGGGAGGCAGGTCGATAACATTCGGGTTGAGATCCCGAATCTTCCCGAAGACTGGTACACCATCGACTCGCCCGAATTCCCGCTGTTGCCGGGAGCGCGCGCGGACTTGACGGTCGCGCTTCATCCACCGAGAGAGCACGCATCCATCGCCGGAGAATACGAATTCACCGTCGTTGTCCGCTCCCGCGAGTACGACAACGAGGCGGAGGCTTCGGGCAGCTTCCAGATCCTTCCGTACGAGGCGGTCGAGCTATCGCTTGCTGCCGTACGCAGCAAAAAGCACTTCAAAGCGGTTGCGGAAAACAAGGGCAACGATGTCGTCCGCTACGAACTCTCGGGACGCGACGATGAGGCGGCGTTCCACTATCTGTTCGAGACGCCCGCCATCGAGCTGCAGCCAGGCCAAAAGCGGATCGTCCCGTTCGTCGTCCGAAAGCCACAAAAGTTTTTCGGGCCGGCGATGCCCCTTCCATTCGAAGTCGTCGGGCATTCGGCCAGCGGCGCGGAGATAACCGCTCGCGGGCAACTCGCCACGAACCCGCCGCTCCAGCGCTTCCGGCTGCCTGCCATCTACTCGCTCATGGCCCTCGTGCTCCTCGCCACGGCACTGGCGGTACTGGTGATCACTGACGGGAACGGGACCAAGACGGCGAGTGCGGAAGACCCCTACGCCGGTGTCCACCTTTGCGAAGAAGCGAACGCCAAGGCCAAACAGGAAGAAAAGAACAAAGATGCCGCCGACGGCAAGCCCCTGACGAGCGCGACTGTCGTGAGCGCAACTGACGTAGGCCGGCCTCTGTTCGGACAGTCCGATAAGAACGGCGCGCCGTTCTTCGCCCAGAGCGACGCTCGCTGGGCAGCCCAGGAGTACGCTCGTTCGCTCGAACTGCCGACGGGCCGTGACTGGTGCGGCACGACTATCGAGCAATGCGGATGCGCGATGACTTCCGTCTCTGTCATGCTGGCCCTCTACGGCCTTGTCAACATGCCGGATGGCGCACCCCTCAGCCCCAAGGCGCTCAATGATTGGTTCAACGCGGATGCGCGATCGACGGAACGCGGCTTTGTCAGCCGCGGCTACATCTACGGCGACGTCATCTGGTCCGCGGCGAACCAGCTTTCGGCGGAAGTACAAAAGAAGTACCCCGAGGCGCGCACCGTCCGCTTCGTACGTACCGGCCGGGGCACCGATGAGGAAATCAAGGCAGAGTTGAAGGCTGGCCGCCCCGTGATCCTTGAGGTTCCTGGTCACTGGATCGCCGCGGTTGGCCTTGACGGCGACCAAATCCTGATTAACGACCCTTACTACCGCGATAAGAAGACCCTCGACGTTTACGCGGGGAAGGTCCGCAGCTCGGTCATCTTCGAACCGAGCTCCGACCTGAGCGCGGTCGTTATCACCGCTCCCGCCGACGTGAAATTCAAAGTCACTGATAAACAGGGCCGCGTCGTCGCGACCGGCACGGGGACAGAGCTGAGCGCAGCCGACGATATCAACCAGATCCCCGGCGCGTACGTTTCCGCCAAGAAAGCCTGGCGCGACCCCACCTGTATCGAGAAGGCCCCGCCCGTCGATGCAGGCACGAACCAGATCACGCTGCCCGGTGCGAAAGACGACTACAAGGTCGAGATCATCGGCGTTGGCGACAAGCCCGGCAGTGTGGACATCCACACCTACGACAAGAACGGCGTGGGCACGGTTGGTCTCCTCGAAGGCGGAGTGGGAGCGAAGACCGAAGTCAGCTTCGACCCGGACCGGGATACCGCGACAATCACGAAGGTCACCAACGGCACGCCCCAGGCTTCGACTACGCCAACTCCCGGCGAGCAGGCCACCGCCACCCCCGATAGCGGGCAGCCGACGAAGGGGCCGGAGGTCCTTCCCGTACCGACCGCGACCCAAATCCCGTTCATCGAGCAGCGCACCGCGATGACGCTGCCTTCCGAACCGGGACAACAGCGAGTGGAAGTGGCGACGAACTCCGGCTTCGAACTGGGCGACCCCATACGCTTCGCTCCGGGCTTACCGAACGAAGAAGACAACCTCATCGTGGGCTTCGGGTCGTTCATCCTGGCGACGCCGCTGAAGTTCGCGCACAGCCCGGGCGAACCGATCCTGCGCTTGCAACGTCCCCCGGGCCAGGGCCCGGGCCTTCCACCAGGTATCACACCCCCGCCAGCAACGGGCCCGTTAGAGCCGCCCAGCGCGATCTTGCTGCAATGCAACACGGTCTATCAGGCTTCACCAAAGTCGGCGACCCTCCTTTGCGGCACGAGGATCACCGGCGGCTTCACAACAACTCGTTGGACGCTCAACGGTCGAGTAATCTCCGATTTCAGTGGGTCGGAGACCCTTGTGATGATTTTCCCCGTCGATCAGCCCGCGGCGGTGAGCGTTACCGCCTGCAATCAAACGCTCTGCCGCTCCGTGCAGAGTTCGGAGAAGATCATCTTCCC
>JANPDX010000072.1:0-4062 GCA_031431695.1 Dehalococcoidia bacterium | reverse complement strand
GGTTTGCGACTACGATTGCTGTTCGAATCTGTCCCACGTGCCGCTGCCGACCTTCCGCACCAGGAAACACGATGCCTGTTTTCATGTCGCAAGTATACCCCCCGAAACGAGTGCCCGTGCCCGAGCAGTCCCTCCGCGCGCCGGGTGCGCTGTTACCGAGCGGTGTTCGGGCCTTCTGCCAGCCTCGTCGTAGTCGCCCCACTTTGTGGGCGCCGACGGCATGCCGCCAAACGGGTCGCGGGCGCGACTACGCCTCCGGCGGCTTCGGCGCCCGCCGGGGGCGCTGCGAACCCTCGGCCCCATCCGCCGCCCCCTTCGCGATCCGGCGCTTGCTTGGCTGCACGCGCATCGGCTCGCCTTCGGCTTTGGGGAAGTGGGGCGGGTAGGGTGCATCGCCCTGGCCCTCGCCTTCGTGCTTCGCCATCAGGTCCAGCAGCGGTTGCAGCGAGAATGCGTGGCTATCGATGCCAGCTCCGGGATCGCCTCGCTCAGAGAATCGCTTCGGGACGGTCTCGATGGTGTGGTCGGCGAGTTCGACCGTCGGCACCTCGTCCCACTCCAGCGGACAGCTAACCTGGGCGTTCGGAGTTGGCCGTACCGAATAGGCCGAGGCCACGGTCCGGTCGCGAGCATTCTGGTTGTAGTCCACAAAGACGCCGTGGCGTTCTTCTTTCCACCATGCGGTCGTTGCCAACGCGGGTACGCGGCGTTCGAGTTCGCGTCCGAAAGCGAGTGCGCAGCGTCGCACCTCGGTGAACGTCCATTTCGGTTCGATGCGGATGTTGATATGGACGCCGCGGCTTCCCGAGGTCTTCGGATAGCCGGTGTAGCCCAACTCGTCGAGCAGTTCCTTGCAATGCATCGCCAACTGGCGGACATCGTGGAAGGTGGCTTCCGGCGTCGGGTCGAGGTCGATTCGCCACTCGTCCGGATGGTCGACGTCGTTGGCGCGGACGTGCCATGGGTTCAGGTCCAGGCAGCCCAGGTTTATGACCCAGATCAGGTCGGCAACGTCATCGACAACGCAGAGGTCGGCCGAACGCCCGCTTGGGAACGTAACGAGTGCGGTTTCGATACCGGGCGGCAGATTCGCGGGGGCCCGCTTCTGGAAGAACGGCGGCTTTTCGGCGCCATCGACAAACCGTTTGAGCACCATCGGCCGGTTACGGACACCGACGAGGGCGCCTTCAGCGACCGCGACGAAGTAGTTCACGATGTCGAGCTTGGTGTACCCGGCCTGCGGGAAAAACACCTTACCCGGGTTCGTGATCGTGACTTCGCGGCCCGCAAGTTCGAGCACCACCGGCTTCTCGGCCATCACGCGAGTCTAACGCAACGCCCAACCTCCGGCACTCGGAAACCTGACCCGAGTTGTGGTAGGGTTCCGCGCGCATGGCTTCGAACCTCGAACCACCACCGGCCACCGATGACGCAGCGGTGCTCGCTGCCCTTCGGGCCGGCGATGAGCGTGCGTTCACCACGCTCGTGGAGACATACCACGCGGCAATGGTGCGGCTGGCGACAGCCTATGTGCCGTCCTACGCGGTCGCCGAAGAGGTTGCCCAGGAAGCCTGGATCGGCGTGCTGAGCGGTCTGGACCGTTTCGAAGGCCGCTCCAGCCTGAAGACCTGGATCTTCCGCATCCTCACCAACATCGCGAAGACCAAAGGCGCGCGGGAGCGGCGCAGCATCGCCTTTTCATCCGTGTTCGACGACCCCGGCGGAGACGAACCAGCGGTGGACGCCGACCGTTTCGCAGCGAACGGCGAATGGCTGTTCGCGCCGAACGGATGGGATCAGACGCCGGAGGACAAACTCGAAAGCGCCGAGTGCCAGGCGCTCATCCGCCGGACCATCGAAACGCTGCCTTCGAACCAACGGGAGGTCATCCGCCTGCGTGATGTACTGGGCTTCACATCGGAAGAGGTGTGTAACGCGCTCGAAGTCTCGGAGACCAATCAGCGAGTGCTCCTCCATCGCGCGCGGTCACGAGTGCGGCGGGCACTCGAAGAGTACTTCGGCGAGGCAGGTGCGCGATGAGTGAGACACGCCGGTTCGGCTGGCTCGCGCGACTCCTCGGGCGCGGCTCTCGCATGCCCGCGAAGACGGACCTCATGTGCCGCGAAATCGTCGAGTTGGTGACCAATTACCTCGAAGACGCCCTGTCACCAGAAGACCACGAACGCGTCCGGGCGCACCTTGCGATGTGCAGGGACTGTGCGCGCTATCTAGACCAAATGCGCCAAACGATCCGGGCAACCGGTTCACTGCGAGAGGAAGACCTTGCGCCGGGCGCGAAAGACGCGCTGCTTGGGGCCTTCCGCAACTGGAAGGCGGGCTAGCCAAACACTTGGTCGAGCCGGATCTGGAAGTTCGCCAGGGAAACAGACTCGACGATAGTGTCAGGGCCTGCGAATCGAACCCATGGACGGTCGGCGACGATGACTTCAAGGGATTCCGACTCGGGGTCGATAAGCCACGCTTCCGCCACGCCACGCCGGACGTATGTCTCGCACTTCTCACGCTGAGAGGCGATCGACTGCGAGGGTGAGCGGACTTCGACCGCGAGCGTCGGCGGGTTGAGCGGGTACCGGCCCAACTCCACACCCCGTGCCCAAAACGCGAAATCGGGCAGCAACACGTCAGTCTCAGTGCCGCCCGCGAGTGCGACGCTACCCTCGGGCCCGCCCGCGCCACCATGCTGCGCTGCGTACGCGAAGAAGGCGGCCGAAAGCCGCCAGACGATTCTGATGTGATCGGCGTTCGTCATCGGCTTCTGGATCACCTGCCCGTTGACATACTCAAGGCCGGGCTTGGTTTCTGGAAGGGCGAGGAACTCCGCCGCCGATAGAGCCCGTTGCATGACCATGATTCCATTCTACACAAACGCGGATGCCTTCAGTTGCCCCTGAGGTAGTCGATCATGTCTACGCTCTCGGGCGGGAAGCCGACTGTGGTGAGGAGCGCGCACACTTCGGCGCGGTGATGGGTGGCGTGGTTGTGTACATGCAGGATTGACTTCCACATTAGTCGCCGGTCGTAGGTCGGTGGTTTGCCGCGGTAGAAACCGTACTCACGTTGCAACTCGGTTTCATCGAGACTCGCGAAGAAGTCCGCGCGCCGGGAGAAGTCCGCACGCCATGCCGCTTCGACTTCGGAAATCGTCGCCCAGGCGCCCGGCATCTGGGGCGTCGAGCGTTCGTTTCCCAGCCAGCGGTTCAGCCAGTGGATGTCGCCATCCACTGTGTGGCCGAGCAGTCCGTGGATCGTCCCGCCACCGTTGCTACCGGGGATCACGCCACTATCGGCCGATGAACCGGCAACTTTCGCGGCCGCGAACACGCGCTCCATCGCCCGCAACTGGTAGCTCTCGAAGAACTGGACCGATTCAACACCCAGCGATGTCACGGACAAAAGTTAAGCGACAACCGCGGGATAGGTCGTCTCAATCTTCGCCGTCATGTCGAAGTATTCCTGGAACGTCTGGTTGAAGCGGTAGAAGGCGTCGCGGCGGTGGTAGTCCTTGCCGCGCGCGAACTCCACGTCACTGCGCAGGTCCAGCGAGTTGAGCGTGAAATCGTGCGTCGCACGGCCGTTCAGCTTGATGTCGTCGAGCATGGCCTTCCACGCATCGGGCGACTGCACGAGCACGAAATCGAGCTGTTCGGCCCGAGTGGAGTTGATCTTCTTGATCGTCGTCACTTCGAACGCCTCATAGTCGATCTTGAAGATTTCCGATCCGACCTGGACGCCCATTTCGGTGTCGCAGGTACCCAATCGCTTAAAGCTATCGGACTTGTTTAACAGGTCGGCAGCGGTCTTGAACCACTCGACGGAAGGAAAATCTGGCATTTCAAAAACCTCATGGCTAAATCGGTGACGGCAGTTCGCGCAGTCTACCGCAAGGTAAGGCGGTTGTCAGGGAGAGGGATGAACAACGCGAAGGGATGGGGGGCCTGATTGCACCTCGGATTAGCAGGGTTTGGCGAACGCGAGGGTTCCTAGATGTCCAGCGCCATCAGTTGCTCTCGCCAGGAAGTTCGTCCCGTTCAACACCGAAAA
>JANPDX010000071.1:0-5524 GCA_031431695.1 Dehalococcoidia bacterium | reverse complement strand
GAGAACAACATCGTGCGTGCGTCCATCCAATCCCTGGCTGCGGTGCTCGGCGGCGTCCAGAGCATCGCCCTGAGCTGTTTCGACGAAGCCCTGGCTCTGCCCACCGATGACGCCCAGCGCATCGCGCTACGCACCCAACAGGTGATCGCTCACGAAACCGGCGTCACCGACACGGTTGACCCGATGGCCGGCAGCTACTTTGTCGAACACCTGACCAACGAACTCGAACGGCAGGCCCAGGGCTTCATGGACCAGATTGACGCCATGGGCGGGTCCGTCGCCGCAATAGAAGCAGGCTGGATGCAGAACCAGATCGCGGACGCCAGTTGGAAGTACCAGCAAGCGGTGGACGAGAGGCGCGAAATCATCGTCGGCGTGAACGAATACGCCGACGCCGGCGAACAGCGGCCGTCGATCTTCTCTGTCGATAAGCGGCTTGTTGAGCACCAGCTCACACGGCTCAAGCATCACCGGGCCGCACGCGACCAAGCGCAGGTCGCATCGGCGCTCGACTCCCTCCGAAGTGCGGCTCACGGTACCGAAAACCTGATGCCGCCAATCCTCGAAGCGGTGCGGGCGTACGCCACGCTCGGCGAGATCTGTGGCGCGATGCGAGATGTGTTCGGGGAGTACCGGCCACCGACGGTGATCTGAGCGCCGAAGCGCCTGGCCATCCCCCGGGCTGAGGCGTTTTGTTGAATTGGTGGGCCCACCGGGATTCGAACCCAGGACCAACCGGTTATGAGCCGGCCGCTCTCACCGCTGAGCTATGGGCCCCCACAACCAAAGTATAGGCGACCGGCCCCAAGAGTTCGAAACGACAAACGAGGCCGGGAGTGATCCCGGCCTCGCGTTCATTCCCTGTTGGAGATCGCTGATTAGCGCCGGCCCTTGCCGCCGCCTTTTTCGCGGTTGCGGTCGTTCCAGCCGCCGCGACCGCCACCAGGGCCGCCACGACCGCCTTCGAAGCTGCCGCCGCCAAAGCCGCCGCCGCCTCCGCCGCTATCACGGCCGCCGCCGCCACCGCTGTCGCGGTAACCACCGCTACCGCCGCCGCCGCTGAAGCCGCCGCCGCCACTGGGGCGACCGCCGCCGAAGCCACCACCACCGCCGCCGCCGAAGCCGCCACCACTGGGGCGCGCGCCACCGAAGCCACCGCCGCCGCCGCTCGAAAGCGTGCGAGGCTGAGGCTGGAAGCAGTCACTGCAATAGACGGGGCGATCGCCGCGAGGCTCGAATGGAACTTTGGCTGCTTTTCCGCACGATGCGCAGGTGGCATCGAACAGTTGTCGAGGGGGACGATCAGCGCCGAAACCTCCGGCACCGCCTTCACCATTCTGTTGTTTTTTCAATCGACGGCAGTTAGGACAACGCCGTGGTTCCCGTGTGAAACCTTTTGATGCGTGAAACTCTTGTTCACCTGCTGTGAACACGAACGACTCGCTGCAATCGCTGCAAGCGAGCGTCTTGTCGGTGTAAGACACCCGATGGACCTCCCTGGACAATACCAACCTGAGAATTTTTCTGGGACCTACGGGCCAATCGAGCGCCGACAGAATGACCAAGCCTCTCCGTGAGGCCGATGGAACGCGGGTACCTGCTACCAGAGTACATGCGAGCAATCGGCTTGTCATCATGAAATCTCACAAAACGAAACAGTCGAGGCTCGACAGCAGTGCTATACTGCCTGTAGCCGTCCTGAAACGAGTCAGATCCGGGCCCAACGGTCCCTACACGGGGAAGTCGCGGATATTGGCGAGACGGCATGCCGGGTTTCCCCGGAGAGGGCCCAAGTACCGCCACAGATGTGGAAGGAGGCTTGGGACATGGTATTCAAACCGCCCCGCTCATCACCGACCTTGTGATTTTCGCTCAGATCCTTTCGACAGCGCCGGCGGCGCCGGCTGCGTTCCCAGAAGGACAACACTATGCATCCCGATAGTTTCGGCACGCGTTCAACGCTCGCGTCCGACGGCCAAATCTACACCTGGTACTCACTCGAAACCCTCAGCGCACGATTTCCCAACGTCGGCCGACTGCCGGTTTCGTTGCGGATCCTCCTCGAAAACCTGCTACGGCTGGAAGACGGCCGCGTTGTAACCAGCGGTGAAATCGAAGCGCTCGCTTCGTGGATCCCGAACTCGGGCACGGATCGCGAAATCGCGTTCACTCCGGCGCGGGTGTTGCTCCAGGACTTTACCGGTGTCCCCGTCGTCGTGGACCTCGCCGCGATGCGAGATGCGATCCAGGCGCTCGGTGGCAACCCGTCGAAGATCAATCCCCTGCAGCGCGTCGACCTCGTAATCGACCATTCGGTCCAGGTTGACAATTTCGGTACGGCTGACGCGTTTTCACTCAATGTCGAGAAGGAATTCGAACGGAACCGCGAGCGCTACCAGTTCCTCCGGTGGGGCCAGCAGGCGTTTGCGAACTTCCATGTGGTGCCGCCAGGGACGGGGATCGTCCACCAGGTGAACCTTGAATACCTGGCGTCGGTTGTGTTCACGCGGGATGAGGCCGGAACGAAGCTGGCTTATCCGGACACGCTCGTCGGGACTGATTCGCACACCACGATGATTAACGGGCTGGGCGTCCTGGGATGGGGCGTTGGCGGTATCGAAGCCGAGGCGGCAATGCTCGGGCAGCCGGTCGCGATGCTCATCCCCGAAGTCGTCGGCTTCAAGTTGACCGGGAAACTCCCGGAAGGCGCCACCGGCACGGACCTGGTGCTTCGCGTAACCGAACTGCTTCGCAAGAAGGGTGTGGTTGGCAAGTTCGTGGAGTTCTACGGCACGGGACTCACAGCGCTCCCCCTCGCGGCGCGTGCGACGATTGCCAACATGGCGCCCGAGTACGGCGCCACCATGGGGTTCTTTCCCGTCGATGCCGAAACATTGAATTACCTCCGGTTCACGGGACGCGACGAGAAATCGGTGAGACTCGTGGAGACCTACACCAAAGCCCAGGGAATCTTCCGCACCGACGAAACCCCGGACCCTGTCTTTAGCGACACACTCTCGCTCGATCTGGGCGAAGTCGAACCGGCGATTGCGGGGCCCAAGCGTCCGCACGACAGGGTGCCTCTCAAGAACTCGAAGGCGGATTGGGAGCGCACCCTCCTGGAAGCGATCGACCCCGCGAAAAAGGACACCGTTGCCCACATCGAGAGCGGCGTGGGCTTCGATCTGAAGCACGGTTCGGTGGTTATCGCGGCGATTACGAGTTGCACGAACACTTCGAACCCGGAAGTCATGCTTGGCGCTGGCCTGGTGGCGAAAAAGGCCGTTATGAAGGGGCTTCGTACACCGCCGTGGGTGAAAACGAGCCTCGCCCCCGGTTCTCAGGTCGTCACCGACTACCTCAACGCGGCGGGCGTGACCGAATACCTGGACCAACTGGGATTCAATCTCGTTGGCTACGGATGCACCTCGTGCATCGGGAACTCTGGCCCGCTCGATGAAAAGATCTCGGCGGCGATCAAGGATTCCGACCTTGTCGCAGCGGCGGTACTCAGCGGAAACCGCAACTTCGAGGGACGCGTAAACCCGGATACCCGTGCGAACTACCTCGCCTCGCCGCCGCTTGTCGTCGCTTACGCGCTGGCGGGCCGGATGGATTTCGACCCGTATACCGAGCCCATCGGGCAAGGGACTGATGGCGATGTGTTCCTGCGAGATATCTGGCCCACGCAGGCCGAAGTTGAAGAGGCCATTCGGACTTCGGTTCGTTCCGACATGTTCCGGAGCCGCTATGCCGAGGTGTTCAAGGGTGACGACCGCTGGCGGAATCTTGATACCCCCGATGGAGAGTTGTTCCACTGGGATAGCTGGTCCACGTATATCAAGAAGCCGCCGTACTTCGACGGCATCACGCTCACGCCACCGCCGGTGAAGGACATCCGTGGGGCGCGTGTGCTGGCCGTGCTGGGTGATTCAATCACGACCGACCACATTTCGCCGGCCGGAAACATTAACGCGTCCAGCTCCGCCGGGGTCTACCTCCGCGAAGTCGGCGTGGCGCCGGGGGATTTCAATCAGTACGGTGCCCGCCGGGGCCACGACGAGATCATGGTCCGAGGCACGTTCGCGAACATCCGGCTCAAGAATCTCCTTGTCCCGGGGACGGAAGGCAGCGTCTCGATGCATCTCCCGGACGGAGAGCAGGGCAGCTTCTACTACGTCGCAATGCGGTACAAGGGCGACCGCGTGCCAGTGATCATCCTCGCCGGCAAGGAATACGGCTCGGGGTCCTCAAGGGACTGGGCGGCCAAGGGCCCGTATCTGCTGGGGGTCCGCGCTGTGATCGCGGAGAGCTATGAACGCATCCATCGCAGTAACCTCGTCGGCATGGGCATATTGCCCATGCAGTACCTTCCCGGACAGAACAGGGATTCGCTTGGGCTGACCGGCCACGAAACCTACGCGATCGATGGTGTCGCCGACGGGCTCGCTCCCGGCAAGAGGTTACCCGTAACCGCAACCGCCGACGACGGCAAGACAACGTCTTTCGAGGCGGTCTGCCGCATCGATACGCCCGTCGAGCTCGACTATTACAAGCACGGCGGCATCCTCCAATTCGTCCTCAGACAGTTGGCCAGCGCCAAGTAGGGCACTCATTCCTCGTATCTCATTCCTCAAACCTATCCAGGAGAACCGAACATGGCGAAGATCAAAGTTACGAACCCGGTGGTCGAACTCGACGGCGACGAGATGACGCGCATCATCTGGCAGTTCATCAAGGACAAACTGATCCTCCCGTACCTCGATGTCGAACTGCTCTACTACGACCTCGGCATCGAATACCGCGACCAGACAAACGACCAGGTCACCATCGACGCGGCTGAGGCGATCAAGAAGCACGGGGTTGGCGTGAAATGCGCGACCATCACCCCTGATGAAGCCCGCGTGGAAGAATTCAAGCTCAAGAAGATGTGGAAATCGCCGAACGGGACCGTACGAAATATCCTCGGTGGCGTCGTTTTCCGCGAGCCGATCATCTGCTCCAACATCCCACGCCTCGTTCCCGGCTGGACCAAGCCGATCGTCATTGGCCGTCACGCCCACGGCGACCAGTACAAGGCCACCGACTTTCGTGTCCCTGGGCCGGGCACTGTGACCATTAACTTCGTGCCGGAGGACGGTGGCGAGTCGATTAACCTCGAAGTGGCGAAATTCACAGGCCCCGGCATCGCCATGGGTATGTACAACTTCGATGACTCGATTCGCGACTTCGCACGGGCTTCGCTGCGCTACGGCCTCGACCGTAAGTACCCGGTTTACCTCTCCACGAAGAACACGATCCTCAAGGCCTACGACGGCCGCTTCAAGGACATCTTCCAGGAAGTGTTCGACGCCGAATTCGCGTCGGACTTCCATGCGAACGGTCTCACGTACGAACATCGTCTGATCGACGACATGGTCGCCGCCGCGATGAAGTGGGAAGGCGGTTATGTCTGGGCCTGTAAGAACTACGACGGAGACGTCCAGTCCGATACGGTCGCGCAGGGCTTCGGCTCGCTCGGACT
>JANPDX010000070.1:0-2030 GCA_031431695.1 Dehalococcoidia bacterium | reverse complement strand
ATCCGCTACACGATGGAGCCAATCCTTCCGGGCGAAAGCAAGGGCTACACGCTCATCAACCGGGGTAAACGCGCCATCTGCCTCGATGTGACGAGCGCCGATGCGCGCCCGGTGCTCGAACGGCTGGCGAAGTGGGCGGATGTCGTGATGGTATCGATGAAGCCAGCCGACCTTCCGCGCTACGACCTCACCTACGAACACTTTCGAGCGTGGAATCCCAGCCTGGTGTTCCTTGAGCATGCTCCCCTGGGCAAGAAGGGCCCGTTCGGCGGCGAACCCGGCTACGACGTCGTTGTGCAAGCAATGTCTGGGACGTCGGTGCTTACCGCCCGGGAGCGCGACGGAGTGCCGATCAACATTCGGCCAGCCTTCAACGATATGGGGACCGGCGCCTTCTCCGCGCTCGGCATCGTCGCGGCACTACGGCACCGCGACCTCACGGGCGAAGGCCAACGAGTGGAGACGTCGCTCCTCGGCACGGCGATGGCGCTGGGCAACCAACTCCTGAGCTGGTTCGGCGTCACCGACCCACCAGTCGAGGAGCGCTATCGCGCAGCGATGTCCACCGCTCGCGCAGCGGGAGCCGACTTCGAAACGCAGCGCGGCATCTGGGAGTCGCATTACACGCGGGGCGGCTTCGCCAACATCTACTTCCGCCACTACCGCACGGCTGACGGCTTCGTCTCAGTCGGCTGCCTGAGCCCGCAGCTCAACGCGCGTTACCGGCAGGTGACGGGTATCCAGGATCCGCGTACGGAACCGGGCTTCGAACTCGGGACGCCGGAGGCCATGCAGCGGCTACGCGAATTGGTGATCGAGGCCGAAACGCTCTTCGCATCCAGGACCAGCGCCGAGTGGCTGAAGCTCTTACGGGCCGGGAAGGTCCCGTGCGGGCCGTTCAACTTCCCACCCGACGTCTTCAACGACCCTCAGTTGCTCGAAAACGAATACATCGTCGAACTGGAACACCCGCTTTTCGGCGCATACAAGACATTCGGGCCGCCGATAAAGATGGATGCCACGCCAACACGAGTTTCCGCGCACCCCCGATCCTTGACGAACACACGGACGAGGTGCTGAGAGAGTTGGGCTTCAGCGCGGCCGAGGTTGACGCCTTGCGTCAGTCCGGGGTGGCGGGCTCAACTCCCTCTTAGTCAATCCGAAATCCAAAATCGGAAATCCAAAATTCCGTCAGCCCGGCCCCATTCCCCTTGGCGCACCAGGCGTGCCCATGAGCCGGGTGGGAATGGCCATCGAGTGCTTGGTCAGTTTCGCTCGCTGCCGGAAGTTCGCCTCGGCTTCCGGGGCCGGCGCGCGCGAACGCTCCCACGACTCGAACCGGTCATACCAGGTGACGAGCAGCATCTGACCGCCCTGCTCCGGGTGGTCGCGCATGCGGAACATGCCCTGCGGTTCGGCATGGTAATCGCTGGTGTTTTCGAACGAATTCCATGCCTCGTCGGAGAGCGCCACGAAACGGTCTATGTCTCGGGCGTCGACGCCGAAAAGCCGATGGACGTACACGCCGGGCCTTGCTGGCGGATCGTCGGTAAGCGGTCGCACGGTCGCGACCAAATCCCGCGAGTCCACGACCGAGGCGCCGTCGGGCAGGTTGCCAGCCAGCGCTTTGGCGGCCTCGGCGTGGCGCGGCCAGGTGGTGACGAGGATGACTTCGTTGGTCCAGAGACCGAACAAGCCATTGGCGAGCATCCACTTCTGCCCGCCCTTTTTTGCGAGCGCCGGCAGGGTCGTCGCTTCGACTTCATCGGCAAGTGTTTGGAAGTTGCGGCCGGACGTTTGGATGCGGGCCCAGTGGAACAGAGAGTCAGTTGGCATGGCAGCGAGTCTACCGGCTTTCGCCTTTGACCTTTCGCCTTTCTACTCGCTCACGAGCGTATTCTTGTGCGACAACTGGCGAACCGGGAGGGCGCTTGGCCGAATCGCCACTGGAGAGCGGCACCGCACCCCAGGATCGTTACTCCGCACTGGCCCGCTCCCCGCTGTGGGCGCGGGCGTGGATCCCGGCGCTC
>JANPDX010000069.1:0-8322 GCA_031431695.1 Dehalococcoidia bacterium | reverse complement strand
CAACTGGACCAAAAGTGAGACGCTCGTAACGACGACCAGCATCACGGCGGTCAAGCCATCGACGCGAAGGCCCAGGTCAACACGTAGCGGGCCGGCCGTGAACCACTCGTGGGTATGCGTCGCGATGCCGCCATCGGCGTCCATCACGTTAAACAACGTCACATAGCTGAGGACGCAGGCCGCTCCGACTCCGGCCAGTGCGAGGTAGCCGGAAATCGTGGGAAACTTGCGGCCACCGGCAACGATGATTGCCCAGGCGATCAGGGGGGCAATTAGAATTGCCCAGAGCACCTGCTCCGAGATGTCGGGAATGCCTGCGGCGGCGTGAGGGGCGGCTTCGAGGAACAACATCAGCTAGATCTTCCTCAAGATTTCTCGGGCGACGTGAGCCTTCCCCGTGGGTACATACAGCGTCCGTTCATCGCGAAGCGAAGCCTTCTCGCCGTAGCCGATAGGCGGCACGACGAGCATCGAAAGGCCTTCTGCCGCGAACAGTTCGCGCCAGGTCTCCGCCACATAGGCGTTTCGCACGGTCATGAACTCAACCCACATTGGCTCTCACGACCTCAGGAGATTGATCTGGTCGATATCGATCGTCTCGCGGTTGCGGTAAACCGAAACTGCAAGAGCAAGGGCAACCGCGGCTTCGGCCGCGGCAACCGTGATGATGAATACCACGAACGTCTGTCCAGCGATCGGATGGTCGCTCGTGGAAAACCGCGAGAACGTAATCAGCGTCAGGTTGACAGCGTTGAGCATGAGTTCGACACCCATGAGCACACCAATGGCGTTTCGCTTGCTCAACGCGATAGCGAGCCCAAGGCAGAAAAGCAACGCTCCGACGGTCAGAAAGTGTTCAATGCCGATCGTCATGCGAGTGCGTCCTCCGCCTCTTCCTGGGGCGTGCGCGCCAGCATGATGGCGCCGACAAGTGCCGCCGTCAGCAGGACGCTCGCAATCTCGAACGGCAACACCCATGTCGTCAGGAGCGCCTCGCCAAGTTCGGCCGCCCCAAGCGCGGGAGCGACATCGTTCGTGTGCCACGCCGTGTCATGGACCACGAACAGGAACACGGCAGCCAGGCACACCGATAGCAGTATTCCAGGGATGGCGAACTTCGTTTCCGCGTTGTTGCGGCCCGAACGCGGAGTCAACAGGACGGCGAAAAGTACCAGGACGGCGATGGCCCCGACGTAAATGATCACCTGCGCCATCGCGATAAAGTCCGCCGAAAGGAGGACGAAGAATCCTGCCACTCCTACGAATGTGAGGATCAGGAAAAGGACTGCATGGAGCAGGTTGCGAGACACCATTACTCCGCCCGCGGCAACCAGCGTGACCGCGGACAGGACGTAAAATGCGAAGACGAATCCGCCACCTGTCATTTCAGTTCAGCCTCGCTGCCAACGGGAACGAAGCCACCCGCGTTTTTCACGAGGCGCGGACGCGTGGGCGTTGCGGTCTTGTTGTAGCCGAGGAACCGCGCCCAGGCGTAAACCGCGCCAATCGAGACGGCGATGTTGATGCCCGCGAAGAGATAGATAAAGCCCTTCGCGTAGTCCTGGTCGCTCCAGATCATTCGCTCGGTGGTCACGACGAACAGGTTAAACAGCGCCAGTGGCAGTAAGAACTTCCACGCGAACGCCATCAACTGGTCGGACCGGAGCCGGGGGAGCGTGCCGCGCGTCCAGATGAAGATGAAATAGAAGAGGTGCGTCTTCACGATGAAGATCATCCACGGCGGAACCCACTTCTCAAGTCCGAAGAAAGTCCACCCACCGAGAAAGACCGTGGCCGCGAAGGCAGACGCCCCAATCGCGTAGCCAATATCCATTCCGTAGAAGAGGCCCCACTTCATTCCGGAGTACTCGGTTAAGTAGCCTGCGACGATTTCAGATTCGGCTTCGGCGATGTCCGTCGGCGTTCGGTTCAACTCCGCGCTCACGCAGATGAAGTAGATAACGAAGGCGAGCGGTTGCACGAAGACCACCCAGATGTGGTAGTCCTTCGACCAGAGCACCATGTCCTGGAGCGCCAGGCCATTGAGCAACCGTCCTTCAAACGGTGCGCCGCTCGTTATGACCACGGCGCCAAGAAGCGCGATCACCAGCGGAATTTCGTAGCTGATGGTCATTGCGACCATGCGCATGGCACCGAACAACGAGTACTTGTTGTTCGCGCTCCAGCCCGCCATGAACGTCGCAATGACCGGGATAGATGAGATTGCAAGGAAGTACAGAAGGCTCACCGGGATGTCGGCGAAGACCATGCGCGGACCGAACGGAATGACCGCGAACAGCAAAACAGCCGGCATCACGAAAATGATCGGAGCGACATACATCACGAGCCGGTCAGACGCGGTGGGTGTTAACGCCTCCTTGGTTAGAAGCTTGATCGCGTCAGCGAGGGGCTGCAGGAGCCCGAGCGGTCCGACCCGGTTCGGGCCGTAGCGGGACTGCATGCGACCGATGATCTTTCGCTCGCCATAGACGCCGACGTAGAGCTGGGAGGGCAGCACGAAGATTAGGAAACTGGCGACGAAGCCGAGAAGGGCCGCGAGGACATACACGACGCCGAAGGGCAAGATCTTGTCCGCGCCCTCGAGGATGACCCGCGAGATGTTCGAGAGATCACGAAGGTCGTACCAGTTATCAGTCGCGAGGAAACATGCAGGCATCAGCGGTCAATCTCCCCCACGACGATGTCGATCGAGCCGAGGACGACGATGGCGTCAGCGATGGTCCCACCGACAGTCATCTCCCGGAGCGCGGAGAGATTGATAAAGGATGGCGGCCGAATATGGAAGCGGTAAGGCGATGGACCTTCATCGCTCACGAGGTAGTAACCGAGCTCGCCGCGGGGGCTTTCGATGCGGGCGTAGGCCTCGCCTTTCGGGGGACGCAACGCTAGCGGCACCTCCGTTGAATGCGGGCCAGCGGGCAGTCCGTCGAGTGCTTGTTCGATAATTTTCAGGCTTTGACGCATCTCTTCGAGCCGCACGATGAAGCGGTCGAATGAGTCGCCCTGGTAACCGATGGGGATGTCGAAATCGTACTTCTCGTATCCGCAGTAGGGGTCAGCTTTCCGAAGGTCCCAGGCGATACCGCTCCCGCGGAGCATCGGCCCCGAGAGGCTGGAGTTGGTCGCCATATCCGGTGTCAGCACACCAACACCGCGGGTTCGGCTGATGAAAATCTCGTTCCCGCTGAGCAGGTCCTCCATCTCCTGAAGGAAAGGCGGGAACTCCTTGAGCACCTTGCGGACCATCGGCTCGAACTGCGGCCTGAGGTCAAAGGCAACGCCGCCGATGCGCATGTAGTTGCACGTGAGGCGGGCGCCGGAAGTGACTTCGAAGATGTCCAGGATCTTTTCCCGTTCGCGGAAACACCACATCACCGGGGTCTGCCATGCGCCGGTATCGTTCGCGAATGCGCCAACTGCCATGCAGTGACTCGCGAGGCGCTGAAGCTCGGCCATGATGACGCGGATAGCATCGCCTCGCGCCGGGACCTCGATGCCGGCCAACTTCTCGACAGCGAGGCAATAGCCGAGGTTGTTGGACATGCTGCTCAGGTAGTCGGTCCGGTCCGTGAACGGGATGTTCTGCGTGTACGTTCGCTCTTCGGCGAGCTTTTCCATGGAGCGATGGAGGTAGCCCATGACCATCTCGGCATCGAGTACCTTTTCGCCATCGACGGTCGCCTTAATGCGGAACACGCCGTGGGTCGAAGGGTGCTGCGGGCCGATGTTCAGGATGAACGGCTCGGACTTAATACCCTGTGTCATTCGATCACCTTCACGGGCGGCTCCTGGCGCCGCGCCTCGCCGGCAAAATCGCCGAGCCCGGGCTGTAAGCCGCCTGGCATCGAAAGGAAGTCCTTGCGGAGCGGCCAGCCGGGATAGCCCTCCCAGAGGAGGATCCGGTAGAGGTTCGGGTGACCCGGGAACTTGATCCCGAACAGGTCGTAGGCTTCGTTTTCCTGCATCCAGGCGCCGTGGAACACGGGCACAACGCTCGGAACCTCGGCGTGTTCGCGATCCCACGTTTCGACTTTGAACAGCGCGATGTGGTTCTTCACGAAGGATTGGATGTGATAGATCACTTCCATGTGGTCCCAGAAGTCGACCCCACAAAGGTTCGTCAGGTGGACGAGGTCTGCCTCGCGTGAACCTTTCAGTGCTTCGAGCGTCGCAACGAGGTGCTCGGGCTTGAGGTAGCAGGCCGTCGCCGTCGTTTTATCGACCGACCCCGGCACGACGGACTCGGCGAGGGCTGCGGCTTCGAGGCCCGTGAGTTCTCGCGTCACAGCTTCCACTCCAGCGCGCGCTTTCGCCACGCGTAAAGGATGCCAAGGCAAAGGATGCCGATGAACGTGACCCCTTCGAAGTAGCCTTGCCAGCCGAACTTGTCGAAGACGAGCGCCCACGGGAACAGGAAAATTACTTCGACATCGAACAACACAAACAGCAAGGCGATGTAGTAATAGCGGAAGTTGAACTGGACGAGGCTGGGGCCCTCGGTCCGCAGTCCGCACTCGTAGATGTCGTCGCGGACGAGGTCTGGCTTGCTCGTGGGCCGCATTTTCACGAACTGGAAAGCCCACGACGTGACCAGCGCGCCGAGCGGGAAGATCAGCGCGATGATGACGAGGATGCCGATGTGGCCGTATTCGTAAAGCACGCCGAAACCGTTTGTGAAATTCGTCCCTAAGGACGGCGCTGACTATAGCACGGGCGTGTTGGCCGGACAAAACGGAGGGCCATTCGCAACCAAAAAAGGGCCTCCGCGAGAGGCGGGGCCCGTGAGGTGAGGCTGCCTGCGGAAGGTTCACTAGCGCCCCCAGGTGATACCTTCCGCGGGCGGCCTCGTTGGCGAGTATCAGACAGCGTTCCAATTCATTCGCCATCAGTTCGCAAGCTGCCCGTAAAATGCGCGCAAAATCCACCTGTACTGTGAGCGAGCCATTGCCAGAACCAGTCGTCGGTCTCATCGGTTGCGGCCACATTGGCCGATTTCACTCACGAAACTTGCGAGGTTCATTCCGCTCGGAACTCGTTCCCGGTGAGTACGTAGCAGTTTGTGATCGCGAGGTCGAACGTGCGCAGAGCTTCGCCGCAGTCACTGGCGCTACCACGGTCTCGGGCGATTCGGACACCGTGTTCAGCCGTCCGGGTCTCAATTCGGTCTACATCTGTACAGAGACTTCTGAACACGCCGACCTCGTCGTCGAGGCCGCACGCCGTGGTTTCCACGTCTTCTGCGAAAAACCGTTGGCAAAGACGCTCAGCGAAGTCCAGCGAATGGTCGATGCGGTGGAAGCGGCGGGCGTAATCAACCAGGTAGGACTGGTCCTTCGTTACTCGCCCGTGTTCACCGTGCTGAAGGACCTGATGTCCGATCCTGGCCTGGGCCTGCTATTGACCGCGCACCTTCGCGACGACCAGTTCTTCCCGATTCGAGGCCACTACGGAAGTAAGTGGCGCGGCAACTTCGAGCAGGCCGGCGGCGGGACGCTTATCGAACACTCCATCCACGACATTGACCTCTTCCACTGGCTGTTCGGGGAGATTGAAACGGTGCGGTGCCACACGCGCTACACAACCGGGCATCCCGGCATCGAAGATGTAGCCGTCGCAACCTTCCAACATGTGGGAGGACACCAGACCTCGCTGTCCTCCATCTGGCATTCGCTCGACGACCGGCCATCGACCAGACATCTCGAGGTTTTCTTCGAAGGCGGCTACTTCGCGACCGACCACGACTTCATCGGCCCCATTCGGCTCCAGGGGCGAAGGGGTGAACAAACCGAGATGAGCGCCGAAGAAGTGTTCGCGCGGTACTGTTCGATCGCGGGCATTGCGGGCCAGGAAGCGGACCTCGCCCGGCTCGGAATGTACGAGGACCTTTCGTTCCTTCGCTGTGTCCACGAGGGGCGACAGGCGTTCCCCGACTTTCGCACGGCGCTGAGCGCTCACGAGGTCGTGGATGCCTGCTATCGGAGCGCGGCCCAGGCTGAAGAGGTCGCCGTTCGTCAGCCATAGCCCTCGACTATGGCTTCGGCACAACCTGCTTTCCTCGGTCGATAACGGTGCGGTAACATGGCCGCACACCCGCCCACAATGCGAATCGCGAAGGGACGCCTACCGCGCCCGAGGAGCCGAAGTTGACTACGGACACGTTGAAAAGACTCTATGCAGTCGGTGAACATCCGCCACTTGGCTATGTACCGCCGCAAATGCATGCCCAGGTGATTCGGCAATCGCGTTTTGGCCAGCCGAGCGATGCATTTCAGCCTGAAGTGGTCGATACCCCCGAAATCGGCGCCGACGAAGCACTGGTCTATGTAATGGCAGCCGGCGTGAACTACAACAACGTCTGGGCCGGTCTCGGGACACCGGTGGATGTCATCGGAGCGCACCAAAAGGTCGGGGACCCGTGGGATCACCATATCGGCGGCTCCGATGCATCCGGCATCGTCTGGAAGGTCGGGGCGAACGTCACGAACGTAAAAGTTGGCGACGAAGTGGTCGTTCACTGTGGAATGTGGGACGTACACGCTCCCGAAGTGCTTTCCGGCGAAGACCCGATGTACAGCCCCAGCTTCAGAATCTGGGGATACGAGACCACCTGGGGTTCATTTGCGCAATTCACGAAAGTCCAGGCTCACCAGTGCATGCCCAAGGCTTCGCACCTCAGCTGGGAGGCCGCCGCCGCCGCAACCCTGGTGGGTGCGACGGCGTATCGAATGCTGTTTGGATGGGCTCCACACAGCGTCCGCGAAGGTGACGTCGTCCTCGTTTGGGGTGGCGCCGGCGGGCTCGGCTCAATGGCGATTCAGCTTGCCGCGAATGTCGGCGCAAGGCCCGTCGCCGTGATTTCCAACGAGACGAAGTACCAGTTTTGCCGAAAACTCGGCGCCATCGGATGCATCAATCGCAAGTCCTTCGACCACTGGGGCCGCTTGCCGGACTACGAGAATCTTGAGGAGACGAAGAAGTTCACGGCCGGAGCGCGTGACTTCGGCAAGGCGATCTGGGACATCGTCGGCGAACGGAAGAACCCGCGTATCGTCTTCGAACACCCGGGCCAGGATACGGTGCCCACGTCGCAGTTCGTCTGCGATACGGGCGGGATGGTCGTCATCTGCGCCGGCACCTCGGGCTTCAACGCCGATGTCGACCTGCGCTACCTCTGGATGCGACAGAAGCGGCTGCAGGGATCGCACTTCGCCAACGATGACCAGGCGAACGCCTTCAATGATCTCGTCGTGGCAGGCAAGATCGATCCCTGCCTCTCGCGGACGTTCGCCTTTACCGAGACCGCCGATTGCCACCAGTTGATGTATGAAAACCGCCACCCGGACGGAAACATGGCGATCCTGGTTGGCGCACCAAAAACCGGGATGACTGAACTGATCTAGAGTTTCGGTTTTTTGCGTACTCGTTTTACCCGAGGTTAGCCGGGATAGGGTACTTCAAGCCGGCGACAGATTTTCCGCGCCAAGAGATTCGGACTTTCATTGTGGCGCGGGATGGGCTCGCGCACGCCATTAGCAGGATTCCACCAGAGCGAGTGCAGCGAACCCTCCCGCCGAAGCTCGCATCCGTTTTCGGTCAGGTGACGAATGAGATCTCCGCGCTTCAACCCACCGTAACGACTGCCCGTTCGGCTCCGGGCGGGAGCTGGGACAGGGACTCTTCGCGCAGGTCCTGGAGGACGAGGTCGATCGCCGAGGCGAGGCTTTCCAACGCTTCGTCGCGGGTGCGGCCCTGACCGTTCGCTGCGGGCATTTCCGGCGAGAGAGCGAGAAACCACCCCTCGGTCTGCTGAATGATGGCCGTAAATTCGTTCCTCACTGCCTCAGAATACAACAGCGAGAGTGGGCCCGGTACGGTGGCTGCCTCCACAAACTTCACGGCAGCATCGACGAACCCTTTCGGCGCACGGCCTACTCTAACTACTTGCCGCCGGCCGGGACCGGGTCCTCCATGCGTTCCGAAGCCGATCCGGCGGACGCGCCGCGGGTAGTCCCAAAATGCCTCGCCTGCGGGACGATCCGTCCGAACGTGTGCCCCGGGCTGAGCACGGCGATCAACACCATGAACCCGACCACGAGCGCTCCCTGAGCGATGAACACGTTCGTGACGCCGACCTTGTCGGCGAGTTGTCCGAGCGGAAACGCCATCAGCGGCATGGCGCTGAAACTAAGCATGTTGATGCTCATCACGCGGCCGTAGAATTCCGGTTTTGCGGCGTCCATAATTAAGGTGCTATTGAGCGTTTGGTACGCCGTGAGCGTCAGCCCGAGCACGAGGATCACG
>JANPDX010000068.1:0-2878 GCA_031431695.1 Dehalococcoidia bacterium | reverse complement strand
GGCGCTACTGGTCAACAACGGTGAACCAATCGAGACGCATTTTTTGCAATTGGTGCAACTGTTGTTCGATACGCAGGCTTTCGATTTCTGCTCGTTGATGGCGCGCACGCCGGACCGTGCGGGCTACCGCTTGATGCGTTCGCACGAACTTCCGGGCGACGACGGAGTTCCCCACCCAGAACGCATGGAACTGATGCGCCAGAGGGGCGCGATTTCGGTGCAGTACGGTTTCGACGTGGCCCCGAACGCGGCGCCCCCAGTGCTGTTCGAGTTCGGTATCACCCGTGCCGCTTCGGTCCTGCTGGTGGCCGGGAAGAGCGATGAAGGTCTGCTTAGTGTGGGCCGCCGGTCAGCTGAACCATTCACTGCCGCGGAAATGACGTTCTTCGAGCTCGTGGGTTCGTTACTTGCGAATGCAATAGCGAACGAAAGCCGAATCGCCCAGAGCGAAGCCGAGGCCGTGGACCAGGCGATCATCGCGGCCGCGGCATCGGCGCTGGCCTCCGGAACCAGCCACGATGCACTCGAGACAGGTCTTGGCGATGCGATTCGGCGGTTTATTCCCGGGGTACTCGTCAGTGTCTATTTCGTCGAACGCGACGAGTTACAGCGCCCCGATGGCTCTGGTGGGCGGTTTGGGCCGGTGGCGGCGCAGGCGCTTGCATCGGGCCAGGTACATGTCCAGCAACCGTGGCCTGAGATGGGCACAGCCGGCAGGGCCGTACTCGAAGCAAGCGGCATCAATCAGTTCGTACTGACGCGCATGAACGCAGCCGGCGAAAACCAGGGGATCCTGTCCGTCGGCGTGCGGGATGCCGCAGCGGCCGTCGGCGAGCGCGAACTTGGGCTTTTGCGGTTCATCGCCGAAATCGCGGGGCCGGCCTTCGCCAACGCCCGCGAGCGGGTGGCCCGGATCGAAGATGCCGAGGACCAGCGCATGCTTGCAGCCGCAGCTTCGGTCGCCGCCACTGCGACCGGTGAGGTAGCCCTCGTACGCGGACTGTCCGTGCCGATCAAGGAGTCGTTGCCGGGCGCCAAAATTGACCTCTTCACGTTGGACGGCGATCGGTTGCGGAGTGTCTTCACGGGCCTGAGGCCGGCCATCGGCCCGCAATTTCAGATGGCTCTCGAGACTGGCGTATCGACCGGCTGGGCGGAGCCGGAGGCTCTCGATGCGGTGAACCGGGAAAGCCGATCCAGGCTGGGAGTCGTCAGTGAAGCTGCCTTCCGGCTGTCTTCGGGTGGCCTGCCGATAGGCCTCATGTGGGTTGGTTCGACCGACGCTCGCCATGAGTTATCGGGACGCCAGATTCGTGCGTTCCGGCTGATCGCCGAAATCGTCGGTCCGGCGCTGGCCAACCTGCGTGAGAGCCAGCGCCGCAAGGAAGACGCCGATGAGCAGCGCTTCCTTGCGGAGGTTGCCGCCGCCGCTGCACGGGCGACCGATGCGAAGGCACTCGTGCGGGGACTCGTGCCGCCCATAAAAGACTCGCTGCCCGGGGCGAAAATCGACATGCTTACGCTGGAAGATGACGGAGTTCGCAGCATCATCACGGGCGAATTGCTGGGTATCGGGCCGCAGTTCCAGGCGGCACTACAGGCCGGCGAGTCCCTGGCGCAGACGCCGGAGCAGGTCTTTGGCGAAGTGAACGCCCCGTTCATGGCGCGGACGGGGGTAGTGAGTGCAGCGGCGTTCCTGCTGTCTTCGGGAGGCGAGCCACTCGGAATTCTCTGGGTCGGTACGACTGATTCCGGCACGCAACTCACGGAGCGGAAGTTCCGACTCTTCCGGCTTGTCGCCGATATCGTCGGCCCGGCGCTGGCCAACTTGCTGGAAAGTGCGCGCCGGAAAGAGGCCGCCGAGGAGCAGCGCATCCTCGCCGACGCGGCCGCCGGGATTGCCGCCGGGACCAGCGAAGCCGACATTATCGAGCGCCTTATTGGGCCTGTTCAGGCGCTTGTGCCCAATGCCACCGTGACCTTCAGTTATGTGGAAAACGGAGAGATGTGGCTCTTCGATGGGAGCCTCCGCCGGCCTGTGCGCCCGCACTCCCAACGGGCGCTCGAAGGCGGCCAGTCAACAAGCGACCTGGACGTGACGGAGATGACCGCGCCGAGCCGGTCGCTTCTGACAAGCGCCGGAGTCCGGCGCTGGGTCGATACGGCGGCGCACTCCGGCGGCGTTCCGGTCGGCATCCTCTTCGTGGGGACGCCGGATGCGGGCCACGAATTCTCGGAGCGAGACCTGGGACTGTTGCGCGTTATCGCCGACTTCACCGGTCCCGCGATGGTGAACGCACACGACGAGGCCCGCCGCCGACTTGAATCGGAAGACCAGCGCCTGCTCTCGGAGATCGCGACCGTGGCCGCTCGCGCACGCGCCGGGGCGGAAATTGTCGAAGCCCTGCCGAAAGCCCTGGCTGCCATGGTCCCCGGGGCGTTCGCACTCTACGGGTTCATCGAAGGCGATTCAATCACGTACCAGTTCACCGAGCAGGCGGTACGCGATATGCTCGGCCTGGACTCGCTCACCCTTCCGTTGAGAAGGGCCGGGCTAGACGCGCGGCGCACGGGGCAGGGCGTTGGTTCGATGGCGGCCAGCGCGGCGGGAACGGTCTATGCGGGGCTCGGACTCCAGGAGTACGCGATCAGCAGCTACCAATCCGCTGGATCGCCAGTCTGTATGTTGTTCATCAGCACTACGGACCCGGACTTCCGCTTTGATGAGCGGCTCCTGGACCTGCTGCGCCGGATCGCGCAGGTTATCGGGCCGGCCATTGAAAGCACCCGTGCCGAAGCCGAACGCGCTCGCCAGGCCGAACTTTATGGACTCATGTTGCGGTCGCTTTCGGAGGGCGTTGTGCTGGCTGACCTTGAA
>JANPDX010000067.1:0-17456 GCA_031431695.1 Dehalococcoidia bacterium | reverse complement strand
CTCGCCGGGGTCTGGGCTGGCCGCCACTTTGAGGGCGAGTTCGAGGTCGTACGCGCTCCGCGCCATCGGCCCCTGAACTGCAAGGACCGCCGACAAATTCGGGTGTGACGACATTGGGAAGGCCCCATGCCGGGGCCAGAGTGTGTCGGACGGTCGATGGCCGTACACACCGCAAAAAGCGGCTGGCACTCGCGTGGAACCACCGATGTCGCTCCCGAACTCAAGTGGCGTTAGTCCGGCCGCGAGAGCCGCCGAACCGCCGCCGGTGCTTCCGCCGGGAGAGCGGGTCAGGTCCCACGGGTTGTTCGTGCGTCCGTAGTTCGGGCTATCGGCCTGCCAGTCGCCCAGTGCCACCGGGATGTTGGTCTTGCCGAGCAACGGCGCCCCCGCTTCGAAAATCGCGGCCGGAACGGGCCCGTCGATTTCGGCGTAACGGCCTTTGAGTTCCGGAATGCCCGCCGTTTGCGGCAGGCCGGCAACTTCGTTCGATTCTTTGGTCGTGTGCGGCAGGCCGAGTAACGGCGTCCGTTCGCCACGGGCTCGGCGAGCATCGGCGTCGTCTGCCATCGCGCGGGCCCGGTCGAAGGTCGGGATGACAATTGCGTTGAGCGCCGGATTCAGGCGTTCGATCCGCTCGATGTGCAAATCGACAAGTTCGCGCGAGGAGATGGCTTTCGCATCAAGCGCGGCCATCATGTCCGTGGCTCGGGAGAATGGGCTGATTTCGGTGGGAGCAGTCAAGACGGAAAACCTCCTGCGGCGCCGAATAGTAACGCATGGGGACCGGGAGTTGACGATTGACGAACTGGACCAAGGGAACGGCGAGTCCAGTGAGGTTGAAAGGCGGCGGCTGTGCGCGTAAATTCGCACGACTGCGAGAAGGTGGGCCATGACGTTGCATGAGGAACTTGTTGGACGAGCCCGCGCACTCGTACCCGGCCTGCTCGAACGGGCGCCGCTCGCCGAGGAGCTCCGCCGCGTGCCCGACGAAACCGTGGCCGAGGTGCGCGCCGCTGGACTTGTGCGGACACTGCGACCAACCGAATACGGCGGCTTCGATCAGGACTATCGGACGTTTGCGCACGTTGTCCGGGAACTCGCCCGAGGTTGCGCTTCGACGGGATGGTGCGCGGCAAGCTGGCTCAGCCAGGCGATGACGCTGGCCCGGTATCCGAAGCAGGCGCAAGACGAAATCTGCAACGCCGACCCGGACGTAATGATCGGTTCGACCGGGATCCCAAGTGGCCGGGCCGAGCCAGTCGAGGGCGGTTGGAATCTCCACGGGCGGTGGAGTTTCGCCAGCGGCGTACACGCTACGACCTATATGAGTGCGGGGGCCGCCATACCCGGCGGCTCGGTGCGCGGCTTCCTCATCCCCACGCGCGAGCTCGAAATTCTCGATACATGGCATGTAGTTGGCCTTCGCGGCACGGGCAGCACCGACACGGTCGCAAGGGACGTCTTCATCCCGGCCCATCGCAGCATCGATGGGGCCACCTGGGTACTCAAGCCGGCGAGCGAACCGTTCGTTACCGGGCCCACCCGCAATCTCGGCGCCGCCACGACGCAGGTAACCACGTCGATCTTCGCTCCCGCCGCCATCGGTAATGCCCTCGCCTATGTCGAAGCATTCGTCGCCGGAGCCCCGAACCGAACCTTCACGTACGCACGGGTGAAGCAGTCAGAGAATGTCGGGACGCAGCAGCGCCTGTCCGAAACGGCGCTCGAAATCGACATGGCAGCGATGTTGCTCGAACGTTGCTACGACGACCTCGACACCTTTGCCGGAGACGGGCGCGTACCCATCGAAACGAAGTCGCGGATGCGCCGGGACACCGCCTTCGCGGTGAACCTCTGCTTCCGTGCCATCAACCGGCTTTACGAGGTCTCCGGCGCCCACGCGCTTTCTTCCGACGGCGAACAGCAACGGCGTTGGCGGGATGCCCACGCTATCGCCTCTCAGCCGAACTTTCACTGGGACTTCGAAGCCGAAACCTGGGGACGGATCAAAATGGGGTTGGAGCCGAAGCACCCGAATTTGTAGCAAAACGGGGCCGGGCACGAAGGACGAACGGAACGTGGCATGCCCGGATCGGCTTGCTGCCGCGCGCGGTTCTCTATTCCACCCGCTCCAGCAGCACCGCGTCGCCCTGGCCCGTGCCGGAGCAGATAGCGGCGATTGCATAGCGTTCGCCCGATGCCTGGAGCTGGTAGGCCGCGGTGAGCAGCAGGCGAGCGCCGCTGGCGCCGATCGGGTGGCCCATGGCCACCGAGCCTCCCTTGCGGTTCACGCGCTCCGGGTCCCAATTGAGTTCCTGGCCACAGATCAGCGGCACGCAGGCGAATGCTTCGTTGACTTCGATCACCGCGATGTCATCGATGCGAAGGTTGGCTTTCGCCAGAAGTTTCTTGATCGCATAAGCCGAGGCGACCGGAAACTCGGCGGGTTTCGTCGCCGATTCAGCAGCGGCGACGATGCGCGCGAGCGGCTTCTTGGTGAGGCTGGCGGCGCGGTCCTCGCTGGCCAGCAGGAGTATCGCTGCACCATCGGTCACCCCCGGCGCGTTGCCAGCGGTGATCGCTTTTGATCCCCAGACCGGCGGGATCCGGCTGAGCCGCTCGACCGTCGATTTCGGGTGCGTACCCTCGTCCCGTGCCAGGGCGACGTGGTTTGGGTCGCGTTTGTTCGGCACCGCGGTGATCTCTCGGTCGAAGTAGCCGGAATCGAAAGCGGCTCCCCAACGCTGCTGGCTGAGGACGCTCCACTGATCCATTTCGAGGCGGGAGACTTCGCGATTGGCCGACATGTCATCGGCCTGGTTAGCCATGTGGACATCGTCAAACGCACACCAGAGGCCGTCATGGACCATGCCATCGATCAAAGTCTTGTTGCCCATACGGGCGCCCCAGCGGGTGAACGTGTCGTAGTAGGGGACGTTGCTCATCGATTCCATGCCGCCGGCAATGACGAGGTCGCTGTCTCCGAGGCGGATTTCCTGTGCGCCCAGCACGACCGCGCGCATGCCGCTGCCACAGACCTTGTTAATCAGCGTGCTTGGCGTTGTGGGATCGAGGCCGCCGCCGATGAGTGCCTGGCGGCTCGGGAGTTGGCCTGTACCGGCCTGCAGCACCTGGCCAAGGATGACGTTATCAATCGCGCTGGGGTCGATCTGGTTGCGATCGACCAGTGTCCTTATCAGCAGAGCGCCGAGTTCGGCAGCGGAATGCTCTTTCAGTGCGCCCCCGAACTTACCCCAGGGGGTTCGCGTGGCATCGACAATGTAGGCGCCGGTCATCGAAACGAGGGTACACCACCACGAGCGGAAAGTTGAAAGGCGTGAGGCGAAGCTGGGTGCGCCGATTGAACCGCGACCCATCGGGAGCGAATCGTGGCATGCGCGGCATGATTCCTCTTAGGCCGGCATCGGAACGACCAGTGTGATTCGTTGCCGTCCCTTCGTTATCGCTCTGGGCTCGCCACTGTGCGATTCAGGGCCTCACGGCGAAGATATCGTACGTGACGACGTTGTTGGCACTGCTGCCGGTCCCGATGGCCTGGGTATTGTTGAGCCATGCGTAACGCTCGTCCCCTGTTTCGAAGAGGGGGGCGGTCGCGAGTTTAAGCTGGCCATCGACACGCACACCGATGCCTTCGTAACGCATGAAGATGTCGGCGCCGTCATCGGTGCGGAGCATGATACGGACGTCGAGCTTGATGTTGCCATCGGCGCGAAGCGTCACCCAGTCGCCGCCCGAGTTGTCGACGGTGCCGCGCATTTTAGGGCCTTCGAAGGTGCCGCCAATGACAGTAACGACCACTCGCGAGCCTTGCGGCGCATTCATCAGGGCCGGGGCGTTCGGGCGAAGGTTGGCGGTCAGTGTGAAGAGGAATTCGAGTGCTAGCGGCTGTGGCATGGGATTCGGATTGTCGCGGACGCGGTGGCTGATGTCGACCGGGATCGGGCTAGCTGGGTTGCCGTTTGCGCCGGAAGCGCATGCGGAGCAGGCCCCGGATGTCTTCGGTGGCGGTGCTGATGATTTTGACCTTGGTGTCGGTGTCTTCGACCCAGCGGACCGGGAGCTCGCAGATCTTCAGGCCCGCCTGGTGGGCGAGGACGAGCAACTCGGTATCGAAGAACCACATGCGGTTTTCGATGTAGGGGACCGTAGTTTCGACCGCGCGGCGGTTGAGCGCCTTGAAACCGCATTGGGCATCGGAAATGCGCAGCCGGGGGAAGGTCATACGAATGAGCGCGACGTAGCCGCGCGAGGTGATCTCGCGCTTGAGCTGACGGTCGGTCTTCGAGCCCTTAGCGAGACGCGAGCCAATTGCGACGTCACATCCGCGTTCGGCGACCATGGCGACGAGTTCCGGGAGGTGGTTGATATCGGTGCTCAGGTCGACGTCCATGTAGCTCACGACTTCGGCATCGCTGGATAGCCAGGCCTCGCGCAACGCGAGGCCCCGGCCTTTTACGGTCAGCACGAGCGCCTTCACGCGCTCGAAACGGGCATCCAGGTCGCGCGCGAGTTCGGAGGTGCCGTCGGTCGAACCGTTGTCAGCGATTACGAGCCGCCAGTCGTACTGGGGGTTCTGTTCGAACAGCGCGAGGGACGTGAGCACACTCTGTTCGAGGACTTTCACCTCGTTGTAGCAGGGGATGACGACGTCGACGCGGGGCGGCATGGGTGGATTGTCGCGGGATAGCGGTAAAGGCGCCATCAGGGATTGGAGCCGCCTCGCCGTTGAAGCGAAAAACAGAAACGCCTGCCGAAGTGGCAGGCGTTGATGCGGAAGCCCCGGTGCTCGAAAGCTAGGCTGACTTATTGATGAGGGCGGCAAGCCGCTTCTTGGAGCGGTCGGCCTTACCCGTGTGGATGGCGCCCATCTTGGCGGCGCGGTCGAGGGCCGAGTAGGCCTCGCTGAGGGCCGTCTTCGTGGCGGCTTCATCACCGGCGGTGACGGCTTCGCGGAGGCGGCGTACGGAGCCACGAGCGAGAGTGCGGCGCGAGCGATTGCGTTCGCGTTCGCGAATAGACTGATGCCAGCGCTTGATTGCGGACTTATGGTGAGCCATGTGTTCGGTATCCGGGCCTGTAATTCAAAGTGTCGAACAGAAAGAGTAGCGCGACGGTGGGGAACGGGCAACGCGGGCGTGGAGTCTGTCGCTGCTCAGTGAAAACGTCAGCGCTAACTCTTCAGTCCTTCCGGGAAGGATGTCCGTCTTTATCCCTTGACAACCTGGCGCCACCAACCGATATAGTCACTGTAATGTTGATGAGCACGGCCCACGGTCTCCTTCTTCTTACCTGACGGCGAGGGCCATTGTTGCTGCTCGCCGATACCTCCTGTGCACCACTGCCGGGAGGTTTTTTATTGGCAAACGGCAACCGACTACTATCACCAACACGGGAGTAACCTTCGATGCCACCAACCGCCATTGCCCCGAAGACGATGCCCTTCCACAAGTACAAGGGCTTTCGGCCGTTGCCGCTCCGCATCCCCGAGCGGATGTGGCCCGACCGGGAGATAACGAAGGCCCCGCTCTGGTGTTCGGTTGACCTGCGCGATGGCAACCAGGCACTCATCGACCCGATGGACCCAGCGCGGAAGCTCCACATGTTCGAAGCGCTTTGCGTGATGGGGTTCAAGGAAATCGAGGTTGGTTTCCCGGCTGCTTCCCAGCCCGATTACGATTTCGTGCGCCAACTGATCGAAGGGGACCTCATTCCGGATGATGTGACGATCCAGGTGCTGGTCCAGTGCCGTCCCGAACTGATCGAGCGCACCTACGAATGTTTGATTGGTGCGAAGAAGGCGATCGTCCACTTCTATAACTCGACTTCGATCCTGCAGCGTCGGGTAGTCTTCAAGCAGGACAAGTCCGGCATCACCGCCATCGCCGTCGAGGCCGCGAAATTCTGCAAGCAGCTCGAACAGAGCTACCTGCGCGGCACGGACGTGCGCTACGAATACTCGCCTGAGAGTTACACCGGCACGGAGGTGGAGTACGCGCTCGAGATCTGCAACGCTGTCTCAGACGTCATTCAACCAACGCCCGAAAAGAAATTGATCATGAACCTTCCCGCGACCGTGGAGATGTACACCCCCAACATCTATGCCGACACCATCGAATGGTTCCTGCATAACCTGCGCAACCGCGAAGCGATCTGCCTCTCGCTCCACCCACACAATGACCGTGGCACGGGTGTGGCCGCCGCGGAATTCGGAGTAATGGCCGGTGCGGACCGGGTCGAAGGCACCCTCTTCGGCAACGGCGAACGGACCGGGAACGTCGATGTCGTCAACCTTGCCATGAACCTGTTCAGCCAGGGTGTCGATCCCGAACTGGACATCTCGGACATCGATGCGCTGCGCCGCGTGGCCGAGTACTGCAACCGGTTGCCAGTTCCGGCGCGGCATCCCTATGCCGGAGACCTGGTCTACACCTCGTTCTCCGGCTCGCACCAGGACGCCATCAAGAAAGGGCTCGAAGCCCTGGGCGAGGAATACTCGCTCTGGGAGGTGCCCTATCTGCCCATCGATCCGAAGCACGTCGGACGCACCTACGAAGCTGTCATCCGCGTGAACAGTCAGTCAGGAAAGGGCGGCGTGGCCTACCTTATGAAGGCCGAACACGGCCTCGACTTGCCCCGCCGGCTGCAAATCGAATTCTCCAGGGCGGTCCAGAACGTGACGGAAGACACGGGCACCGAAGTGAAGCCCGAGGAAATCTGGGCAACCTTCCAGCAGGAGTACCTTCCCGAAGACCCCGCGATTGAGCTTGTTTCGCACGACTTCAGCAGCCACGAAGGAAAGACCCGCATCGTCGCGACTATCCGCTACGAAGGGAAGGAACGCGTGGTGGCCGGGAGCGGCAACGGTCCGATCGCCGCGTTGGTCAACGCGCTCCACAGCGAACTTGGCGTCATCGTCGAAGTTCTGGACTACGTGGAACACGCAGTGAGTGCGGGCGCCAACGCGACCGCCGTCGCCTATGTCGAAGCGCGCGACCAGGAAACTACGACCTGGGGCGTTGGTATGGACGAAAGCATCGTGGCCGCTTCACTGAAGGCGGTGCTGAGCGCGGTCAACCGCTTGGTGCTGGTGACCGGACGCAACACCGAGGTCCGTAACCATCTATAGGCAGCGCGCGGGTGACGGATCGACCGCGCCGGCGGGGTCCCGCACCGTGCGGGGCCTCTTTGTGGTTGTGGTGGCGCTGTTCGGCATGTTGCTTGCGGCCTGCGAGAAGCCGGACGCCTCCTACGTGACATCGCCGTCCATCAAGGCGCTCATCGGAACGACGACCGGAAACGTGGCTTTCAACCCTCCCGAATCGGCGCCGGAGCCGGTCGCCGAGCCGCCACGGTGGGACGTGAACTTCGGCCTCGCCCGGTTCGGGAAACTCGAGAACGAGACTCCGGCGCTCGAACTCTTGATGCAGGTGCAGACGCGACCAGGCTATGGGATGGAGATATGGCTGACCACCGAGGGCCGAACCGTGGCCCGCTGGTCGGCAGGTTCGACCAACTCGTACAACGGCACCGTGTGCTTCCAACTCGAACTTGAGCGTGACGGCGAAGCCGTGCCGCTGGGCGCCGGCAAACACCAGGCGACGCTCGTCTTCCGCGACCCGGAGGGGCCGGTGCTGACAGCGAAGCGGCTGGAGATCACCAACTTCACGCCGAAGCTCGAGGGTTCTGTGCACGGACCCGCGAGTGAGGTGTTTCGTGAAGCCTGGGCTTGCCGCCGGGGACAATAGGCCGGAACTCAAGGGCTATTCGTGTGCCCCGGCAGCTTCCAGGTTGGCCGCCATTTTGCTGTAGCCCAAGTGCCGGGCATGCGCCAACGGCGTGATGCCGGCCATGTCGCCGAGATTCAGATCGGCACCGGCTCGGATGAGGAGACTCACGATCTCGGCGTGATCCGCGCCTCCATCGCCGAGGATGATCGCCTCCAGGAGGGCCGTCCAACCGAGATTGTTCACATGGTCGACGTTGATGTCTGTCTCAAGGAGGAGCTTCACGACCTCGACATGGCCGCGATCAGCTGCAGGGATGAGGGCCGTGCCACCAAAGCGGTTGGTCGCGGCAAGGTCCGGCTTCGCTTTCAGCACCTCCTTGAGTACTGCCTCGTTTCCGGTTTCACCGCAGGCAAGCAAGGGGTTGGAACGCGTGTCATCGAGGCGGTTGATGTCGGCGCCGGCCTCGATCAGTGCCCGCACCACACCGGCATGACCACCGTACGCGGCCGCCGTGATCGCCGTTCGATTCCGCGGACCGGTCGTGTTCGGGTCTGTCCCGGCAGCGAGCAGCGCACGGACACGGGCTTCGTTTCCGGCAGATGCAGCCGCGAACAGCGCTCCAGGATCCGGCTTTGCGCGGGCGGTCGGCGCCGAGGTAACCGATGGCAAGTGTGTCGGCTCAGGTGGTGCGGGCGTGGGAAGCCCCGGCTCGCGGCTGGAACACGATGTACTGATAGCAAGGACCAGCAACAGTGCCAGTCCTGAACCGCGAACGTTCATGCCAGCACTGCGCTCTCAGCAGAATTCTCAGTGGAGTCGGCTGCGTTGGCAAGCGCCCGCATGCCGCGATTTTGCGATCGGGCGGCAATAGCGGCGAGGAACGTCAGGAGAGGACCATGTTGTCGCGGTGGATGACTTCATCGCCGTAGGCGTAGCCGAGCGTTTCGGCGATTTTATCGCTGCGCATTCCCCGGATGCGGAGGAGTTCGTCGCTGGCGTAGTTCGTGGTCCCGGCCGCAACTTTGTTGCCCTGGCCGTCTCGAATTTCGACCGCATCGCCGCGCTGAAAGGTGCCCGAAACGGCCGCTACTCCGGCAGGTAAGAGGCTGCGGCCCTGCTCACGAAGCGCCGAGACCGCGCCAGCGTCGATGACGATATGACCCTCGCGGCTGATGTGGGCAAGGATCCAGCGCTTGCGGCTCTCGATGCGGTCGCCGGGCGCGGGGAAGTAGGTTCCCCGTAACTCACCGTTGGCGACGGCCACAAGCGTCCCCGGGTCGCGACCATTGGCGATGACGACATCCACGCCAGCCTGCGTTGCGATTTGAGCCGCCCGCAGCTTGGTCGCCATGCCACCCGTCCCGCTCCCGTGCGATCCCCCGCCAAGGGATTCGATGGTGGCGTCGATGCGTTCGACCCGGTCGAGGAGCTTGGCGGCCGGGTTCTGGCGTGGATCGGCTTCGTAGAGGCCTGCCACGTCCGTGAGGATGACCAACAAGTCCGCGTCGATCAGGTTGGCGACGTACGCGGAAAGGCTGTCGTTTTCACCGATGCGGGTGGCGAGCACCTGGTCCAGGGCGACGGCGTCGTTTTCATTGACGATGGGGACGGTACTGGCCTCGATCAGGTCGCGGAGGGTGTTGCGCGCATTCAGGTAGCCGAGGCGGTCGGTAAGGTCGCGCCGCGTGAGCAGCACCTGGGCGACGACGGTGTCGTGCCAGTCAAAGAGCTCATCCCAACTTTGCATAAGATGGCTCTGCCCGACGGAGGCGATGGCCTGGCGGCTGGGCGACTTGCCGGATGGGATGCGTCCGCGCAGACGGTGACGCCCTGCCGCCTGCGCGCCGCTCGAAACGACGACCACTTCGAAGCCCTGTTCACGGAGCCTGACCACCTGGCCCACCATCTGGGACATCGACTGAAGGTCGAGACGGTCGGAACCGGCGGTGAGGAGACTGGTGCCGAACTTGGCGACGATGCGGCGGTAGCTCATGGGATAAGAGTAATGAGGTTCGAGGTATGAGGCATGAAACTGGCTATCGGCGACGGTAAACTTGGCCTCGCGGCGCCATGTCAATGATTCGGATGAAGCGCTGTTCCAAGTCAACGTTGTAAAGAATTCGCCAACCGCCTACTCGAGCCGAATGCTCGCCTGGGCCAGCAGTTAGCCGTTTGGTTCCGCTGCCAAAGGGGGTCTGCTTGTAATGCCCGGAGCTGGATTGCAAATCGTTCCTGAACGCGCCGATCAAGCCGAGCCAAATACGCTTCAGCGTTCCGAGAAAACCGGAGGGCGAATTTCACAGATTGAGTTTCTTAAAGAGTTCGTCTCCGTCCACCCAATCGCCTGCGGCTATCTGCCGCTTTCCTTCAGTCCAACTCTGATGCTCCGCCTCAGTGAGTTCGTCGAATTCGGTCGATTCCCACTCAATCCGGGCGAGCCACTCTTCGGCCTCTTCTTCAGTCAGGTCATCAATGCGTTCGCGCAGGGCTTCCTTGGCGGTCACGCAGGCATTGTAGCAAGTTGATCCATGCACCTGCTCACACCCATGCACGTCCGGGACCGGGTGCGCCCTTTCGACGACCCCGGCCGCGAAGCAGTTACCGCCGGCGGTAAACTTGGCCGCGCGGCGCGATTGACTCGATGTTAAGGACCAGGTTCATGGTGTCCACGAGGTACCGAACTCTCCAGCCTCCTACCCGCAGTGACCGTCCATCGATTCCGTGTAACCTCTTGGTGCCAGCGCCAAACGGGTCTTCCGCGAGCGCTCGCAACGCGCCTGAGAAGCGCTCTTGGACGGTCTTGTCCAACTTACTGAGATACGACTCAGCCCGCCTGGAAAACTCAAGCCGATACGTCATATTCCGAGCTTGCGAAACAGTTCCTCGCCGTCAATCGAGTTGCCGGCCTGAATCTCTGCTCGTCCAGCCAGGACATCGGCCATTTCCTCATCTGTCAACTCATCAAACTCGGTCGACTCCCACTCCATGCGAGCGAGCCACTCTTCGGCCTCTTCTTCGGTCAGGTCATCGATGCGTTCGCGCAGGGCTTCTTTGGCGGTCACGCGTTGATTCTACCAGACGCGGAAAGTTCGGCTGCCACCCAATTCGACATGACCTGTCGGGAAGTGGATACAGTATCCCGCGCTTGAGCCGTGGAGGTGCCGGAAATAGCTCGCTGGGAAGACCTGGAACGCGATAGGCCTGAGATCGCTCTGAATGGAACGCAACTGCTCTATCAGCATGGCGCGGGATTGGCGTACCTCGCGACGCAGCGGAAGGACGGCGGGTTTCGAATCCATCCGTTCTGTCCGGTTGTGACCGCCGAGGGCATCTACGGGCTTATCGGCGATTCGCCCAAGCGAGATGACCTCGCGAGAGGCGGTTCGTTCGCGATTCATGCCTTCCCGAAGCCGGATGGCGACGACGAATTCATGCTCGCGGGGAGAGCGGTGAGGCGATTGACCAACGAGCGTGAAATCGCCACAGTCGCCGATGCTTATCACGCGACGGGATCGACTTCGAGCGGCGATGAATGGACGTTCGAGTTTCTCATCGACCGGGCGCTGCTGTCGCCTTATGAAGCGGACGAAGGCGGAAAACAGATTTGGCCATCGAGGTACTTCACATGGCAGGCGAAATGAACGGTTGGAGTCGGTTCGAACGCGAAGCGCCTGAGATCGCGAGTGCCGGACGGCGATTGCTTTCGCCCAATGGGAGCGGAATTGCCTTCCTTGCCACGGTCCGCAAAGACGGCGGCCCACGCGTCCATCCGGTGATGCCGATCCTCGCGGAGGGCTCGCTGTACGTGTTCGTGGTGAACCTGGGTTGGAAGTATCGGGACCTGGTCCGCGATGGGCGGTATGCATTGCATTCCTCTCCGAACGCGGAAGGTGGGGAGGAGTTCTACATCACAGGGGCTGCGCGGCAATCGCCAGACGCGGCGGAGCGGGCAATGGTCCGGGAGGCCTGTGGTGGCCGCCTGGGCGGGCACGATTTCGAGGCGCTCTTCGAGCTGGGCGCGGACCGCGCGCTCCACACGAAGTGGGAGAACTGGGGCACGGCGCAGACCTGGCCGGAGTATCACAAGTGGGCCGCGGGTTCGGACTAACGAACATCCGGCGACCAAACTTCCCGCCTCTCTACGTCAGGGCGCCTGCTTCCGCGTACGCGATGATCTGTTCATCGCTGAGGCCAAGGATTTTGGAGAGGACGTACTCGGTGTGTTCGCCGAGGCAGGGGGCGGCGTGGTAGGCGGGCGGCGTTTCGCTAAAGAGCGTGGCCGGGCCGTCGTAGGGGGTGGGGCCCATCTCGGAGTGTTGGAGCACCTTGAAGAAGTCGCGGTGGGCGAGTTGTTGGTCTTCGTAGAGGCCCGACGGACGAAGGACAACGGCCGCGGGCACGCCCGCTCGTTTTAGCTTGCCCGCGAGGTCGTGGGCTTCGAAGCCGGCGCACCAGTCATCGAGCACGGTATCGATGGCTACGTCGTTTTCGAGACGCATGGAGAGGTCGTCGAACTCGTCCCCAGTGAAAGCGCCCAACGGAGCGACGGATCGGAGCGCGCGCCAGTGCGCAGCTGATTCGCAAGCAAGCGCTACGTACTCCTCACGTCCCTGTGTGCGGTAGACCCCGTGCGGACTGGCATAGAGCGATTCGTGGCCCGCGGGTGGGGCCACCCGGCCGTTCACCGTGTAATCGAGCATCAGTGGCTCGATGAAATGGATCCCGGCTTCGACCTGCGCGAGGTCGATATGCTGGCCTTCGCCTGTTCGGCCCCGATGATAGAGCGCCGACGAGAGCGCCGCGACGCCGAAGCGCGGGGCGATGAAGTCGGTGTACGCACCCCATGGGCCGGTCGGTACCCGGTCGGGCCAGCCGGTGACGCCATAAAGGCCGGCGAGCGCGGCCCCCTGGCCACCGTAACCGCCGTACGCGCGTTGGGGGCCAGACTGCCCGCGGAGGCACGTGCTGAACATCATTAGGTCCGGATGGTCTTTCGAGAGTTCCGCGTAACCGAAGCCGAGCCGTTCGAAGGCCCCCGAAGTAAAGCTTTCAGTGACTACGTCGCTCCAATCGATGAGTTTCCTGGCAAGGTGGCGGCCACCCTCGGTGTGGAGGTTGAGATTGATACCGAGCTTCGAGCTGTTGAAGTTCGCCATGAACTGGGCGCGGTCGAGTCCGGGGATGTTGTCCTTGAATGGAGGGAGCGTCCGCAGGAGGTCAGGGCGGCCGAACGATTCGACGTGGACGACGGTGGCTCCGTGGTCGGCGAGGGCCTTGGAGACGATGGGGCCAACACCGATCCAGGCGAAGTCGGCGACTTTTAGTCCTTCGAATGCGCGTTTGCGGGCCCCCGCCCCGTGCAGAACAGGCGGTTTCGTTTCGAAGGAGGCGAGAGCGGCCTGGTGTTCGCCCAGCCGGGGAGGACGGCGCCGCTCCAGCATTGGTGTCAGCGAAAGGCGGACCGGCGTGCCCGGGTGGATACGGCCAAGGACGGTCAGCCAGTAGTCCCGCGCCTTCAATTGGGGGTCGGAGAAGACTCCGTCCATACGCAGGACCGGGGCGAGCAGCAGGCCTCCATCGCAGCCCATCTGCATAAGCTCGTGTTGGGTATGGCGCTTGAAGCATGTCCCAACGCAAGCAAGCGCGGCCCGCGCGTCTTCGAGCGAAAGGTTACCGGTGAGCGCATCCATCGCCCATGTGGTCCAGTTGCGGCCCTTGAGTCGTTCGGGAACGAGTCCATCGGCCTCGGCCCATTCCATCACGGTGTGAAGTGGTGTCTTGCCAACGCGGCCGCCAACGAGTTGCACCGTGAGGTAGCCATCGGCGCACTCCCACTGCCTGGGGAGCGTGATGCCCGGGATGAGGGATGGGAGCGGAATGATTCGGTTGGGACCGCTGGTAGGCGGGTCTCCGCCGGTGTTCTTGGGGTAGCCAGTGGCGTTCATCAACGTCCAGACCATGGCCGCTTGCATCGAGACATCGAGGTGTTGGCCTCGACCTGAACGTTCGCGTTCGTTGAGCGCGACGAGGCAGTCGGCTGCCGCCTGGATCCCGCTGTGGAACGAGGCCTGGGGGTAGCCGACTGGGACCGGCGGCCGGTCGGGATCGCCCTGCAGTCCGAGCAGGCCACCGGCGGCTTCGAGCGTCAGGTCGGTCGCCGGGCTCCGGGCATCCGGCCCGTCCTGGCCGTACGGGGTCACCGAGGCGTAGATGATGCGCGGGTTCAGTTTCGCCATGTCTGCGTACGAAAGTCCCAAGCGGGCCATTTCGCCGGGGTTGAAGCTTTCGATGAGAAAGTCAGCCTGGGTGAGCAGTCCGGCCAGCGATGCTCGGCCCTCGGCGCTTTCGATGTCGGCGACGACGCTTTGTTTTCCGCCACCGACGGATGCCCAGTAGAGGGACCTGTCCGGGTTATCGGGCGGCATCGAGGCATCGAATGGCGGAAGCGTGCGCGCCTGGGCGCCCGCCGGCGGTTCGATCTTTATTACGCGCGCGCCAAGTTCGGCGAGCAGGCGGCCTGCAAGTTCGGCCCGCGTCGTCGAAAAGTCCGCCACCAACAGGCCATCGAGCGGCGGCTTAGCTTCCGGCATTCGGTCCCCTCGGGGTTCGCCAAACTTCGCTCAAGCGGCGCCCCAACCGTTCCGGACTATACCCCGGTCGGCGCGTCATCGCTGACCGGCATCGTGCGCGAACGTGCGTTCGACTGGTCCGCGACGGTGAGCGGCGCCGAACGGTGCAACTCACCGTGCTATCCTCCCGGCCAAGTCCAGCGGGAGCACAAAAATGCAGGCAAGAGCCGAACAGACAGACACCGCGGTCGCCAACTACCTGGGACGGGTACGGGCGATCCTTGAACCCATCAGCCAGCGTGCGCCAGAGATTGAGGCGGCCCGCCAACTTCCTCCCGATTGCGCGGAACTCCTGCGACAGGCGGGGATGTTCTCTGTCGCCGTGCCGAAGGCCTGGGGCGGACTGGAACTCGACCCCGTGACGCACATCGAGGCAATCGAATTGCTGGCAGCCGCTGACGCTTCGGCGGCCTGGTGCGCAATGATCGGTTGCGACACCGGATATATCGGCGCCTTCTTGGACGACGCTCCGGCCAGGGCGCTCATCACCGATATAACCCGGGCGAGCGCATTTGTCGCCAACCCAACGGGTAGCGCAACTCCGGCCGATGGCGGGTACACAGTCACCGGACGTTGGACGTTCGCCTCCGGATCGACGCATTCGGCCGTCTACGCCCTCGGATGCCTCGTGCCCGGCGAATCGGGACCAAGGATGGCGAACGAACGCACCCCGGAGATCCGGGTTGTGGTCATCCCTGCTGATCGGGCGCAGGTCATCGACACATGGACGACCACCGGTGTGCGCGGGAGCGGTAGTCACGATATCGCCGTCGACGCCCTGTTCGTGCCGGACTGCAATACGTTCACGCTTATGCCCGGAGTCATGACACGACAGGAACCGCTCTACCGATTCCCGATGCTGTTTACGTTCAAGCTGGGAGCGGTTGCCCTTGGCTGCGCCCGCGGAGCAATCGATGACGTGCTCGCCATCGCGGCGAAGAAGAATTCTTTCGGCACGCGAGCCGTCATCCGGGATCAGGAGTGGCTGCAAGTGGCCGTCGCGCGCGCCGAGATGGCGTTCGGCCAGGCGAGGGCGTTCTACTACGAAGCCACGCGAACAGCCTGGGACGAAATGCAGGCGGGGCAACATCCATCGCGACTAACCCACGCTCGACTGAACGTTGCCCAAATAGGAGCCGTGGAACGATCCATCGAAGTGGTCGATGCGATGTACCGTGCAGGCGGGAGTGCCTCGCTTTACGCGAAGAACTCGCTCGACCGGCGCCTTCGAGATATCCACACGATGGCCCAACACACGGTGGTCTCGCACCGCGCAATCGCCGAGTCGGGGAAGGTGTTGCTGGGGGTGTAGTTCAGATCCCCGGCCCCAGGTGCCGCAGAAAGAAACGTTCGAAATCCGCGCGTTCGTGGTCAGGAATCTGGACGTGGCCGCCGGGGTTGATGTGCATGGCCTTCTCTTTCGAGCCGAACGCGTCGTAGAGAGCCAGGCCAGCGTCCACGCCAACCAGTTCATCATTCCGCTGAAACACGAACAGCAAAGGGATCGTGATGCTGGCCGCTAGCTTCGCGAACAGGTCCATACCGGGGAGAAGTCCGCCGAGTCCCAGGACGGCGCACTGCACGTGAGGCTCGAGTGCGAGGAGGGGGACACCAATCGAAGTCCCCATCGAGACGCCCCAGTAGCCCACCGGGCCTGCTCCGACTTCCGGCACCTCTCGGACGGCGTCAAGCGTTGCGCGCCATTCGGGAATGGCGGATGCGGCGCGCTCGGCCATCTGGCGCATTGTTCCGGAGTCCACGGTCTGGGTTCCGGAGGCTATTCGCGCCTGGATGTTGGCCAGCGCGGCGGCCTGTGCTTCGGGAGTCGTGCGGTCACCGTGACCGGGAGCGTCGATGGCGACGGATGCCCAGCGCTGGTTGCGGGCGTATGAACGCGCGCGCGCGAGCAGCGTATCGACGCGCTTGTGCTGCGTTCCACCGTGGCCCATCACGATCAGGGGCCGCGCGCCGGAAGCTCCTTCGGGTGTCCAGAGGATGCCCGGGACGCGCTCCCCGGCGACCTCGAGCGCGAACGCGCGCTCCGTGACGCCCTCGGCGGTGACTTCGGAAGTGAACTGCATAGCGGAAACCTGCCAATGATTAGTCGGGCAATTGTTAGCCACGCAGAGTTTACTCCCTCTCCCGCGGCGTCGGGAGAGGGGCCGGGGGTGAGGGCTCAGTGGCGGAAGTGCCGTGTCGCCGTTAGAACCATGGTGACGCCGTACTTGTTGCAACAGTCGATGCCTTCCTGGTCGCGCACGGAACCGCCGGGGTGGACGATCACCGAGACGCCGGCCTGGCAGGCTTTTTCGATGGAGTCGCCCCAGGCGAATGGGAAGAATGCGTCGCTGGCGAGGACCGAGCCTTTTACTTCGTCGCCCGCTTTTTCCATGGCGATCTCCACGCTTTTCACGCGGTTCGGCTGGCCACTGCCCATGCCCAGCAGGCGACCGTCCTTCGCCACCGTGATGGCATTGCTCTTCACGTGTTTCACGCAGCGCCAGGCGAACTTCAGGTCTTCCATCTCCTGGGCGTTCGGCTGGCGTTCAGTGACGACCTTGAATGCGATGTCTTCGGGGGTGCGGTCGTCGCTGTCCTGGGCGAGCCAGCCGCCGCCGACCTGCCGGTAGGAGCGGCCCCCCGGCTTGTGTGGCTGCGCCTCGAGGATGCGGAGATCCTTGGATTTTCCCTTCAGGATCGTGAGCCCATCCGGGGTGTACCCCGGCGCGACCACGATCTCGTAGAACATGCGCGTCTCACCGTCGTTCGGGTTGCGGAACTCGCGCAGCTCCTTCGCCAACGTTTCATCGACCACCCGGTTGAAGGCGACGATGCCCCCGAAGGCGCTGGTTGCATCGGCGCGGACGGCCAGCCGGTAGGCCTCCAGCATGTCCTCGCGGGTGGCGACACCGCAGGGGTTGGTGTGCTTCACGATGACGCAACTCGGGCCGGTGAAGTCATTCACGCAGTTCCAGGCGGCGTCGGCATCGAGGTAGTTGTTGTAGGACATCTCCTTGCCGTGATGCTGCACCGCGGACGCGATGCCGCCGCGCCCGTGCTCTTTCAGCGAATCATCGGC
>JANPDX010000066.1:0-4931 GCA_031431695.1 Dehalococcoidia bacterium | reverse complement strand
CATGAAAATGAAAACTCCGCCGATCATGAACATCTTGCGCCCGTAGATGTCCCCGAGCTTGCCAACCAATGGAATCACGACCGTCGAGCTCAGCATGTAGCTCGTAAACAACCACGACAGCAGCCCAAATCCGCCAAGGTCAGCAAGGATCTTCGGCGTAGCCGTCGAGACGACCGTCTGGTCCAGCGCCCCCACGAACAGGCAGAGCATCAAGCTCCCCAGCAGGAGCCACTTTTGCCGGTTCGTGAGCGTTTCGCTGAGTGGGATCGCTGGTGCTTCAGACTGCATGCGTCGCTCCTTGACTTGCCATGCACGTCAGCGTGAGGCGTCTTTGCAGCGTACATAGTTCGTTAGAAGCGAACAATCGGCCCTCACCCCCCCGGCCCCCTCTCCCGACGCTGCGGGCGAGGGGGAGCAGAGGGCTTAAAACTCGAGGATCGCCCGCCCGGCCACCTGTCCAGATTCCAAAGCGTGGACCGCCTCGTTGATCTCGTCGATCTTGAAGCGCCGCGTCACCATCGCGTCGAGGTCCAGGTCCCCCTCCGCGTACCAGCGCAGGAACATCGGAAAGTCGCGGTCCGGCCGGCAACTGCCGCCGATACTCCCGATGTATTTCTTCTCGTTGATCAACAGGTCGCGCGCATCCAGTTCGACCGGCGTTGTCGGTACCCCAACGAGGACCGCCGTCCCACCGGTCGCCGAGCCAAGGACGCCATTCCGCGCCGCCGGGAGGATCTGTTCCATCGTCTTCCGCACACCGATGCAATCGAACGTGAAATCCGCGCCGAACACATCCGCACCGCTCCGGTCGCGCCTCCGCGTTATCTCGCGGATCGCTTCGATTGGGTCGACTCGGGCGGCGTTCACCGTATGCGTCGCGCCGAACTTCCTGGCGAATGCCAGCTTCTCGTCGTCGAGGTCCACCGCGATTACCGGGTCGGCCTCCACCACCTTCGCCGCCGCTATCGCCGAAAGCCCGACTCCGCCGACACCGAACACGGCGACACTCTGACCCTTCTTCACGCCCGCCGTGTAGTAGACCGCCCCCGCGCCGGTCATCACCGCACAACCGATGATCGCGGTCACGTCCTTTTTGTGGTTCCCCGGGGCCTTCACGACGTATTGCTCGTCGGCGATCGTCACATCGGCCCAGGTGAACGAACCCGCCGTCTTCGCGACAGTCCCGTCTTCAAGTTCAAGGTCCACCCCGTCTGCCCGGCGAGTGGCACGCTCGCCATCGCGCGGCACCCACGTGACCATCACGTCGTCGCCCTCCTTGACGTGCGTCACCTCCCGCCCCTTCGCCATAACCACTCCGGTGGATTCGTGCCCGAGTATCACCGCCGACGGCCGCTGGCGGTGGATCTGGTGGAGCTGCGAATGGCACACGCCCGACGCGTACTGCTTCACCACCACCTGGTACGGCCCCGGGTCAGGCAGCTTCACCTCGTCCACCCGAAGCTTTGCTCCCAGTTCCTGGGGGACGATGACAACACGAGCATTTGTGGGCACAGCGCGAACCTCGATCCGAAAGTGCCCGGATTCTACTTCCTGCCCGCCGACCCCGCTGCGTCGCACGAGGCCAATTCCCGGGCGCGTAACGTAAGATGCGGCGACACCGGCGGCGGAGCACACGCGGCAATGCATCCATTCCAGCAGTACCTGAACGACATGCGGGCCATCAAGGCGTCTGGCCACGGGACCGCCGAAACCTCGTACTACGGCCCTCTCGCCAGCCTCATGAACGCCGCCGGGGAAAAGTTAAGGCCCCGTGTCCTCTGCGTGATGCAGGGACGCGACATCGGCGCGGGACTGCCAGACGGAATCCTATCCACTGAATTACTCACCAAACGAAGGGGCAAGGCGACGGGCGTAACGTTCTCGATGGGACTCACCCCAGACCGGGGAGCGATCGAAGCGAAACGGCTCTCGGACGACGTTCCCCGTGTGGCGGCCTCCAGGCAGGTCGCCACCTACCTCGGGCTTTACAAGCTGGTACTGGTCACCAACTACCGCGAATTCATGCTCGTCGAAGACCGCGACGGCCGAACCGTTGAACTTGAACGGTTCCAGATAGCGGACTCCGAGCCCACTTTCTGGGCAGCGACCGATGACCCGGCGGCTACCACAAAGAGGATCGGAGACCGATTCATGGACTTCTTGGAGCGCGTTCTGCTCCAGGAAACTCCGGTGGAATCGCCCGAGCAGGTGGCTCGATTTCTTGCCTCGTATGCGCGCGACGCCCGCGCCACGCTTGAATCCACCGACGTTGGAATGGCTGGCCTCAGGGCAGCAATCGAGGAATCACTCGGCATCGAGTACCGCGAGGGCGAAGGTCTCGACTTTTTCCGTTCAACGATTGTCCAAACGCTCTTCTATGGGCTCTTCTCAGCGTGGGTCCTGTGGCACAGAGAGAACCCATCTCGCCGGAGCGATTTCGACTGGAAGACCGCGAGTTGGTCGCTCCACCTGCCTGCTGTCGGCGCCGTCTTTACACAACTTGCCCAGCCCTCGGGCGCCGGGAAACTCGGGCTGAGCGACCCCCTCGATTGGGCCACGCACTTGCTCAACCGGGTTAGCAGGGAGCGCTTCTTCGCCCGCTTTGAGGAAGAGCACGCGGTCCAGTATTTCTACGAACCTTTCTTGAAAGAGTTCGACCCCGACCTGCGGAAGCAACTTGGAGTCTGGTACACCCCGCCCGAAGTGGTGAAGTACATGGTTGCCCGCGTTGATCGCGCCCTCCGGGACGAACTCGGCATCGCCGACGGTCTCGCTGACCCCAATGTCTACGTCCTTGACCCGTGTTGCGGTACCGGCGCGTACCTCGTCGAGGTGCTCCGCTGCATCGAGGCGACGTTGAAAGCCAATCGCGGCGACGACGCGTTAATCGGCGCGGACGTCCGCCGGGCAGCAACCGAACGCATCTTCGGGTTCGAGATCATGCCCGCGCCATTCGTGATTGCGCATTTGCAACTTGGGCTGCACCTCCAACACATCCGTGCCCCATTGAGCGCCGACGAACGTCCCGGCGTATACCTCACCAACGCGCTCACTGGCTGGGAACCGAGTAAGCGGCACCCGAAGTCCCTCCTCTATCCAGAACTCGAAGAAGAACGGGACGCCGCGGAGCATGTGAAAAGGGACACGCCGATCCTCGTCGTTCTCGGAAACCCGCCGTACAACGGGTTCGCCGGGATGGCCGTCGAAGAAGAACGCGACCTCTCGGAGTCTTACCGCGCAACCAAACTTGCCCCAAAACCTCAGGGTCAAGGGCTTAACGACCTGTACGTCCGCTTCTTCCGCATGGCCGAGCGCCGAATCGTGGAACAGACCGGCAAGGGTATCGTCTGCTACATCTCCAACTACTCTTGGCTGGATGGGTTGTCCTTCACTGGAATGCGGGAACGCTACCTTGAAGCCTTCGACAGCATCTGGATAGACTCGCTCAACGGGGACAAGTACAAGACCGGAAAACTGACGCCCGACGGGAAGCCGGATCCAAGCATCTTCTCGACTGAGTCCAACCGGGAGGGGATCCAGGTGGGCACCGCGATCACGCTGCTTGCGCGCAACCCGCAACACGGGACTAAGGGCGCGGCCCTGAACTACCGTAGCCTCTGGGGAGACGACAAGCGGAAGCAGCTCTTGAGTTCGGCGAAGAATTGGGCTCCCGCCGATTACGAGGCGTTGACGCCCGCCCTGGGGTTGGGCCTGCCCTTCGTGCCTTCGGTCGCCAGCGCCGGGTACCTCTCCTGGCCCGCCCTACCGGACCTCTTCCCCGTGTCGTTCCCGGGGGTTAAAACCAGTCGCGACCAGTTGGTGGTCGATATCGATCGTGACCGGCTTGAGGCCCGGATGCAGCGATACTTCGATCCGAAGGTTGGTGACGAGGATGTCGGCCGCGAGACCCCGTCTGCCATGTCTTGGACCGGGGGGTTCGATCCACTAGCGACAAGGAGGACCCTTCTCAAGCGGGGAATGCTACCTGAGAACGTCCTTCCCTTCGCCTACCGCCCGTTCGATACGCGCTGGCTGTATTGGGAGTCAGCCACCAACTTGCTGGATCGAAACCGTGAGTCGGCCATTCCGTACGTTCTGCCTCGTACGCGATGGTTGGTTGCCCAACAGCGCCCAAGACGAACGTGGCGAGCGCCGGAGCTAATAGGCTCCCTCGGCTGTTTGGATCTCATGGATCGGGGCGCAACTTGTTTCCCCGTCAGCCTTGACCGGGAATTTTCCAACTTGGTGCGGTTCTCGGCGCCAACAGCCCCTTACTCGGTGGATATCTGGGAGCCGCTTGTGGTCCTGCGGCATTCCCTGTCGGTGATGCACGCTCCCCTGTACGCCGAAGAAAATGCAGGCGCATTGAGCCAAAACTGGCCTCGTATTCCCATACCGGCGGACTCGCTCGTGCTCGATGCGTCCGCAAGGCTGGGCGGTGTACTCGGGGAATTGATGGATTCAGCCATCCCTGTGATGGGCGTCACTTCCGGAGCCGTCCGAGCAGAGCTGCGGGTTCTTGGCACGTTGCAGGCGGCGCAACCTGACTTGGCCGTTGCGGCACGCTGGGGAATCCACGGCCAGGGCGGCGTGGTGATGCCTGGCACTGGTCGGGTTAACCATCGGCCGTACCGGCCGGAAGAACTCGCCGCGCTGAAAGCCGGAGCCGACGCTCTCGGCATGGCCGCTGAGACTGTGCTCGCGCTTCTTGGTGAGAAAACCTACGACATCTACCTCAACGAATCGACCTATTGGCAGAACATTCCCGAGCGCGTCTGGCTGTACACCATGGGCGGCTACCAGGTCCTAAAGAAGTGGCTGAGCTACCGCGAGTCGGCGCTCCTCGGTCGCGCCTTGCTCCCAGACGAGGCGGGCTACTTCCGCGATGTCGCCCGCCGCATCAATGTGCAGGTAGCTGTTGCGGATCGTGC
>JANPDX010000065.1:0-1504 GCA_031431695.1 Dehalococcoidia bacterium | reverse complement strand
CGATAACATGGGCAGCCAGCGTGGTCTGGGGATAAAGCCGCTCAGGCTCGCGCGCATAGCCCATCGCCGAACAGCGTGCCGTTAGGCACCACTACGGCAGCCCTTGCAGGTCGCTTCGCCGCTGTATGTTGTCGGTGCAATTTCCGCATGATGAGTTGCAGAAAAAGTAACGCGGTCTCGCTAGTCTGCTTGTCTTCAGGGAAATTACCCTGGATACCTTTCTCCTCCTCGCCGCCGAACGGTGGGTTAGTCAAGATCACATCCACGCGATCCTTTTCGCCGATCTCTGACAGCTTAAAGCGCAGGGAATTGAGTGGGTCAATTCTCGGAGCATCGAGACCGTGCAACAGCAGATTCATCTGACACAGGAGATAGGGCAGAGACTTCGGCTCTCCGCCGGACAGCGATTTCTCCTGTAAGCGCTTCCGGTCGCCAACGGTCTTAACCTGCTGGCTCATGTGATTGAATGCCTCGACCAGAAATCCGCCTGTACCTGCAGCCGGATCGAGCACGGTTTCGCCGAGTTGTGGATCTGTGACTTCGACCATGAACCGCACCACGGGGCGTGGGGTATAGAACTCGCCCGAGTCCCCTGCGGCGTCTCGCATCTCGCGTAGCATTGATTCGTAGAGCGAACCCAGCGTGTGCAACTCGCCGCTTGAGGTGAAGTGAATGCCGGCAACCCTATTGATTACGTCGCGGAGCAGGTAGCCGCTGCGCATCCTATTGTCTACGCCCTTGAACACCGTGGAGACCACGGTGCGGCGGTCATCGCCGTTCGAACTGGTCAATCCGCGAAGGTAGGCGAACAGGCCCGGCCCACGTTTACCGTCCGGTCGTGTGCATTCGTCCTGGTTGATGAAAGCTAGCAGCTCGTCGCCCGTTACGCCCTCGGGGTTTGCGGCCCAATCGCGCCAGCGGTAAGGACGTTCAATGGCAGCGCGAAACTTCGTGCCAGCGAGTTTGGCCTCATCCTCTCGCTGCATTTCGAGATCGTCGAGGAACTTCAGGAACATGATCCATGTAAGCATGGGCAGCCGGTCTAGATCGCCATTCAACCCTTTGTCCTTCCGCATGATGTCGCGCGCAGACTTGATCAGACTTCCGAGCGCTTGCGCAGTAGTTTGGGTTGCTTCGACTTTCGACTTCTTGGTCTTGCTCATGGCAATGCTGTCATCCATTCAAAAGTTCATTCATACAGGGTCAATTGCCGCCCTTCCACTAGGCGGCATAGAGATGCTTCTGTAATTCGTTTACGGCATCCCGTAGCTGATCCGGACCGCCGAACAGGCGCACGATGTCCCCGACTTGCCCGCGGGCTGAAATCGGAGGCACCTTGAGGACATCGGGCAGCACGAATTGGGCGTCGCCGTAGACCGCGTATTTTTCGAGCAAGTCTTCGAGAATCTGTCGCGCCTCGGGCGCGTAGCGCTTGAAAAAATCAGGCCGAGTCTCCCGAAGCTGCTGAGCGCGCTCCCGACGCGTGCGAAGTGGCGCGTTGAAG
>JANPDX010000064.1:0-7966 GCA_031431695.1 Dehalococcoidia bacterium | reverse complement strand
CCAGACGGACCACGCGAAGACCTGCTGACGGTCAACCAGCCGGGAGTTCGCGGTTTTTACGGCCTCAGTGGCAGCGCCGGGTACGGATTCCACGATCACCGCATGGAGGCGGATGTCCGAGCCATCGGGTAGGCCGAGGACTACCGCGTCCGCCACGCCGGGCTGATGCCGGAGGACTTCTTCGATGTCCTCCGGGTAAACGTTCTGGCCATCCGAAAGGACAATCAGATCCTTCTTGCGGCCCTTGAGGTAGAGGTAGCCGTCTTCGAGGTATCCGAGGTCGCCGGTCTTGTACCAGTCGCCTTCGAAGACGGCTACCGTAGCTGCCTCGTTTTTCCAGTAGCCACTGAAGACGTTCGGGCCTCGGGTCAGCACTTCATCGTCCGAGGCGATGCGAATTTGCTGGCCGGGGAGCGGTTTGCCGACGCTGCGAACGCGACGGTCGTTGCGGGGCGTGATCGTAATGACCGGGGCACACTCGGTAGCACCGTAGCCTTCGACGACGGCGACTCCCATTTGTTCCCATTTGATCTGGATGTCGGGGTCGATGGCGGCGCCACCGCTGGCGATCATCTCGAGTTTTCCGCCAAAGCGGGAGAGGACGGTACGGAAGAGCTTTCGGCGAATGTTTTCGGGCAATGGGGTGGCTATCTTGCGAAGCCGGTTCAGCAGGCCCATGCGGCCCTGGGCGGTCGCTTCACGTTCGATGCCGTGCATGAGCAGCGTGAGGACCTGGGGAACGCCCATGATGAAGGTCGGTTTCCATTCCTGCATGGTGCGCGAAAGTGCCGCCGGTTGGCGGCTCGACGGGTAGCAGACAGCGGCCCCAACAAAAACCGAGGCAAAACATCCGCCAATCTGTTCGAACATGTGGCTCAGGGGAAGGAGCGAGAGCATTCGCGTATTTCGGTCTATGGGCAGCACCGCGACGCCGGCCCGCGTGTTGGCGACGATGTTCCCATGGCTGAGCATGACGCCCTTGGGGTCGCCGGTAGTGCCGGAAGTGAAGATGACTTCGGCGAGGTCGTCCGGCGAAACGGCCGTGGGGACGACTTTCCCGCTAGCAGGGAGACTCATTGTTTCGAGCGTGTGCGTGGGGATTTCGAGGCGCCGCAGGACTTCGCCCTGGGACTTGCCCGCGAACGCGATCACCGGTTCGGTCTGGCTTATGACTCGTTCGACAAATTCGTGGGAAGAGCGTACGTCGAGGGGCACAACAACTGAGCCATTGAGGAAACTCCCGAACATGGCAGCAACCCAGTCGGGCTGGTTGGGCGCCCAAATGACGACGCGGTCGCCCTTTCCAACGTTCCGCTCGCGCATGAACCTCGCGTACGCGTGGGCGCGTTCTTCAAGTTTCTTGTAGTCGTACTTAATGGTGCGGACACCGATGCGCATGGTGAGTGCGGTCTTGTCCGCGTAGTCCTGGGCCGAACCCTCGAGCATGTCGTTAATCGTGTTCATCGTGCTGGTAGTGTCCGTGCAAATTCACGAACTCGCGCGTCGGCCCCGTTGAGAATCGGCCGGAAGTGGCTAAAGCAGAGCGTTTCGAAGTCCAGATCTGCGAGTTTTTGGATCGACGCCGAGGCCTGATCCATGTCCTCGGTGAACAGGCGGCTGGGCAACATGAGCTTTCCGAACTTGTATTGCATGGCGTCGCCCACGAGGAGGACGCCCCGGTTAGGAAAGTGGAGCGAGATGCTGCCGGCGGTGTGCCCGGGTGCGTGGACGACGCGCATTCCGCCCAATCCCGGGACTTCGTCACCATCGCCAAGGATGACATCGACGCGAGCAGGTCCGGGATCGGTTCGCCGGAGGTATGGCTCGCAGATCTTTGCCAGGAGCGGGTGTTGGAACGGGTTCGGGAGCGGGCTGTCGCTTCGCACATGAGAGGCATCGGCGAGATGAACCCCGGTCTTGGCGGAAACGTAATCCTGGATTTCAGGGAGCCCACCGACATGGTCCATGTGGTAGTGGGTGATGACGATGTGCTTGATATCGGAGGGGGAACGCCCGAGTTCATCGAGCGCGCGGAGGACCCGGCTGCCCGAACCGATTGAGCCGGTATCGATGAGAGTGATTTCGTCATCGAGGATGAGATACGCCTTGGAGCCGCGGGTGCGCACCTGATAAAGGCCCGGAAGCAGTTCGATAGCGGTGCGGAACGGGGCGGGCTTTTTCTCTTCCCAACGTCCCTGAACATCTGCCCAGCGTTCCTGGAAGGTGGGTCTTGGGGCGCGGTCTGGGCGGCTCATGCCGTGAGGATAACAGCCGTTGGCGAAGTTTGGGGTGGAGCAGCGAGCGCCCGAGGAAATTGGAAGCAAAGCAGCAGGAGAAGGGACAAAACCGGGCGCTCGCGTGCTCCGGTGGGACATGTGAATCCTATCACAATCGGACGGGATTTCGAAACGGATGGACAATCGAAGTATCTGATAAATGAATTGAGAGCAACCCGAATTCCGTTCGCTTGCGGACGGTTGCCCGCTCCCGCACAATCGCATACGCATACCGCGCTTCGCTGTGGGCGAAGCGTCCTCTGAAAGCAGGACCCAGAACATGGCGATTACGCTTGGCGACAATGAACGCGAGTCCATATGGCGGAAGGAAGTCCGCAGTTTCATCACGTCAGAAGCTCCCGCTTCGCTGAAGACACTCAGTGAAGAGATGGAAGGTTCGATGTTCGGCCGGCTCGGCGCGATTAAAGAGTGGCGCGAAAAAGTCGTAGCGAAGGGCTGGATAGCCCCTTCATGGCCGGCGCGATTCGGTGGCGCGGACATGTCCGTGGTTGACCAGTTCATCATGAACGAGGAATTCGCGGAGTCCGGCGTTCCGGGCAACCTCGGCGGATTCGGCGTCATGATGATCGGCCCAACGATCATCGAGCACGGGACCGAAGAGCAGAAGGAAGAACACCTCACCAGGATCCTCAAGGGCGAAGTGATCTGGTGCCAGGGCTACAGCGAGCCGGGCGCGGGTTCGGATCTTGCCGCGCTGCAGACGCGCGCGGTACGCGACGGTGATGATTACGTGATCAACGGCCAGAAGATCTGGACGACCGGCGCCCAATACGCGGACATGATGTACATGCTTGTGCGCACGGACCCCGATGCGCCGAAGCACCGCGGAATCACCTACCTGCTTGTGAACATGAAAGCGCCCGGCGTCACGGTTCGGCCACTGACAACCCTCGCCGGGACCCAGACCTTCAACGAAGTGTTCTTCGAGGACGTTCGCGTGCCGGTGAAGAACCGCATTGGTGAAGAGAACCGCGGTTGGTACGTCGGTACCACGACGCTCGACTTCGAGCGCAGCTCGATTGGCTCGGCGATTGGCGTGCGGAAGCAGCTGGAGTCGTTGATTCGCCAGTCCAAGACGGGCGGCGAAGTTTCGTTCTCCCGCAATCCGAAAGTGAAGGGCGAGTTCGTCGATCGCTGGATTGAATGCGAGGTGGCCAAGATGTTGAGCTACCGCGTGGTCAGCATGCAGGTGAAGAACCTGATCCCGAACTACGAAGCGAGCATGTGCAAGCTCTTCAGCAGCGAGCTCGGCCAGCGTATCGGCTACCTGGCGATGCACCTGTACGGCATGCACGGCAACATCCGGAACCGGGCTTCGATGGGCTACATGCAGGGCGTGAGCTCGACCATCGCCGGTGGCACCAGTGAAATCCAAAAGGGTATTGTGGCCACCCGAGGACTTGGGCTCCCGCGCGGCTAGTCCGCCCATTGAACAAGAGTTGAAATACGGTAGGAAAGAGCCCGCGATGCCGCGGGCTCTTTCTGTTGGCGCCCCGCACAGCCAGGAGGATGCACGCACGAAGTACGCACCGATAATGGGCCGATGGGGCGAACCTGGTGGTTTTTCAAGCTGTGCCTGGTAGCCGGACAGGCGTTCGTGGTGGCCGTTTCGCTGTACCAGACGGCGGTCACTTCGCTCGGCTACTACAAGCGCCAGACTGGCACGCGAAAGCCGCCAACCGATGCGCGCCCGAAATTCGGCCTGATCGTTTGCGCGCGCAACGAAGAAGACGTGATTGAGCGAATCGTCCGGGACTTACTCGCACAGGACTATCCGGCCGAATTGCGAAGCGTCCTTGTCGTCGCCCACAACTGTGACGACGGCACTGCGAGCGCGGCTGCTCGAGCGGGGGCCTCGGTGATCGAGTTGCATACGCCGAAAGCAGGCAAGGCGTACGCCGTTTTGGCCGGGTGCGAGTACCTGGGCCCCACCTACGACTATGTTGGGGTATTCGATTCGGATGCACGCGTGGCGCCGGGCATGCTGCAGGCCATAGCCGAGCATTCGGACGGTGCCGACTGCCTCCAGGCTGAGGCAGTCCCCATAGCCGATAGCGTTTGGATGGCCGAGGGCTACGGTTTCGGCCGAAAGGCGCGGAACCTGTTCTGGTGGCGGCCGCGCGAGGCCCTGGGGCTGACGACCACGATTACCGGATGCGGCTGGTTCATTCGGCCGGAACTGTTGTATCGCTATCGTTCGGGCCAATGGACGATGACAGAGGACCTTGAACTCACGGCGCGGATCGTCGCGGACGGTTTCAAGGTAACGTACGTTTCGACTGCGCAAGTGGCGTTGGGTGAGCCTCGCGACTTGAAGACCACGGTAACGCAGCGGTCGCGTTGGGTACGCGGACACATTGGGGTGGTGAAGGGGCGCTGGTTGCCGCTTTTTGCGGCAGCAGCTCGGGGAAATCCTCACGCACGAGACCTGGCGATTTACCTGTTGCTGCCGACGCGTCTGCTGACGCGCATGGGAGTGACCGCGGCTGCGATCTTGACGCTGGTATCCGCCCCGTTTGCCTTGCCCGGCCTGCTCGTGTGGCCCGCGTTCGCGGGCGAATGGGTCATCCCGGCCTGGATAGGCTGGCGAGAACGGCTCTTCAGGCTTTCGATGGGGAGCCTCAGCCTCGTATTCCGGTACAGCCTGCTCAGCCTCCTCTGGTTCCCGATAGGGGCCTGGGCAATGATCACCGCCAGGGCGCGTGCCTGGGCGCCAACTCCAAGAAACATACACCGAGGTACCACGAATGTCCGTTAAGCGTGAACGGCCAGCAGCGGATAGCGGCAACGGAACCGCAATGATTTTCGGCGGAGCATTGCTGCTCATGTGCCTGATCTGGTTCTTCGGCATTGCCCTGCGCGTCTCGTTAGCGGAAGACAACGACATCGTCGCCCGTGCAGGCATTTCGAGGGTACTCAAGGGAGGATTCCCGGACTTTCGCGACACGTTCCTGTTAATCGCCGTTGCCTGCGGAGCCTACCTGGCATGCCTCTGGGCCTTGCGGAAGGGGTTCAAATACAGCTTCCCGGCGGTCATCGCGGGGACGGTGCTGGCAGGCTGCTCGATGCTCCCGGCAATGCCCTTGACCTCGCCCGACGCTGTTCACCTCGCCGCCGATGTACGTACGTTCTGGATTCACCACAAGTGGCCGGCCGAGTTTAGCGGGGCGCCGGGGCGCATTGATGACCCGGTGGCCAACGAAGTACGCGTCTTCCGGAACGCGCCAAGCGGCTACGGGCCGTTGGCCTACGCGCTCGGCGGCGCGCCAATTCCGTTCGTAGGCGACGGGTTCAAGGCGAACATCGTTGGTCAGAAGATCATGGGACTGATTTTTTTGACGGCGACGGCGGCCGCGGCCGGCATGGTGGCGAAGCGAATGGGCCAGAACCCGGCGCTGATCGCGGGGATTGTTGGCCTGAACCCGATGATGACCTGGCAGTTCCCGGGAGACGGCCACAACGACTCGATGATGGCTTTTTTCGGCCTAATCGCACTGGGCCTGGTGATGGAACGGACCTGGCCCAAACGCGGGGCGGGAGTGCTGGCTTGGCTCGCTTCAGCATTATGTAAATACGCATTCATCCTGGCGTCTCCCGTGGTAGCGGCCTGGTGGTGGCCAAAGTGGCGCTATGCGCTCGCCGGAATCACGGTGGCCGGATTCGGAGGATTGCTCTTTCTCTACGCGCAGGGCAGCGGCCCTGTTCGCAACGGGACGCTCGGGCCCGCCGGCGCAGTGGTTCAAACGACGCCATGGCGCTGGGTTGAACTGTGGCTCGACACGGGACCGAGGGGCCACGACTACATCATCCTCGGCGGCTACATCGGTTACCTGGAAGCGATCGCCGGGGTTATGGTTCTTCATCCCTTGAAGACCAGGGAGGACCTGGTCCGCGGGGTCGGGCTCGTGATGTCGGTATTCCTCTTCATCAGTCCCGCCTACCACCCCTGGTATATCGTCTGGATGCTGCCGTTCGCGGCGCTTTCCAATGCCCGTTACCTCATTGCCGGGGCGGTAGCCTTCTCGCTGCTGGCGTTCCTTCCCGTGCTGGCGTTGAACTGGAATATCACGCTGGCCCGGACCTGGAACCTTCAGAACGCAGTTGAATGGTTCACGGCGGTCATGTGGTTTGGCACTTTGGCCGCTACATACGTGGGGTGGCGCGGCGGCAGCTTCGCGCGGTTCGGCGGCAGACGAGCGAAACAGGCAAGTGGGCCGAAGTTTGCTCCCCGGCAACGGCGTAAGGCGAGCGGCAGGGCCTGAGCTTGGCCGGGGGCGGCCGGCCCTTTCGGTCGTACTCGCCGCGCCTTGGCCGGGCCTGCTCACTCCGCATTCTCGCGGGCCCTCTGATCATTGACTTCGGTGGTCTCTGTTTGCCGCCGCACTCTTGTTCAGGGGCGGGCGGGTACGACGGCTCGCCAGGTCCTTCGGGCCTGTTGGAAGACTTGCCGCAGAACATGTGTCGCGAGTTGGAAGTATGCCCGGACGTCAGAGCCCTTGACCTTCCAGAGTTCTGAAAGGGGCTGGTGAGTTCGCCGCAGAAACACGGTTATCGAGACCGCTGAGGCGATCCCATAGCTGATGGAGGTCGCACTCGCCGCGCCCGACGTACCGAAGCGGGGGATGAGCAAAAGGCCTCCGGCGACCGAGGCAGTCAGAGACATCAGGCCGATAAGCAAGGGAAAGCGGGGCATCCCCACGTGATTGACGTAGTAGAGGTTGATGAGGCCCTGCGGAGCGAAGAGGGCGGTGCCAAGGCAGAGGATACGGAGTGGTTGGCCGGCGCTACTGTAGGCATGGCCGAACAAAAACTCGATGACGAAGGGCCCAATGAGCGCCGCCGATAGCCCTCCGCAGATGACAACCAGCACCGTATGGCGGATCCCGGCGGCCGTCAGCCGGGCAGCCTCGGATGGGTCGCCACGGCCCACGCGAGCGAATGAAGCGACCGTGATCGCGGAACTGAAAAGCCAGAGGCCCTCGGCCACGCCGATGGCCGACGAGTAGATGCCAGCGCCCTCCTTGCCATCAAGCTGTATCACCAGGACCTGGTCGATCCGGTAGGTCAGCAGGCCCACAACGCCACCCAGGCCCGTGACCGCCGAGAAGCGGAACATCGCCCGCATGAGGGATAGGTTCGGACGATGTCGGAGAAGCCATCCCCACCAACTTCGGCACCAGAAAACGAACGGGATCAGAGAGAGATATTGGGCAATGCACCACGCCTGAAGGGCCGATTCGGCGGTTCGATGTCCAAGAATTCCGAGCCAGACACTCAGGCAGATCATGGCGAGCACGACGGCGATATCGCCACCAAGGTTGAACTTGAAAATGGCGTTTTCGCCGAGGACCACGCCCAGCGAGGTATTACGAATTATGGCAGGGGCCACCGAGAGAATCGCAAGCGCGACGACCCGTCCATCGGAGCCGCCCGCGAGGGCCGCCACGACCGCGCCGGCAAGGACGATGAATACAGCTACGGGGACTATTACGGCGAGGGCGTTTCCGCCCACCTCGGACGGGGCGCGTTTCTGGTTGGATACGAAGAAGCCGGTCGCGGAACCGAGGCTGATGACTCCGCTGGCTGCCGAAGAGATGACAATGGCAGTCGCGTAAAGTCCGCGCTCCTCGACGCTCAGGGTGCGCGCCGTGAGAACGCTGATGAATCCC
>JANPDX010000063.1:0-4936 GCA_031431695.1 Dehalococcoidia bacterium | reverse complement strand
CCCGCCCTCGCCCAGGAAGCGCCGCACGGCGTAGCGGCCCGCCGCGAAGGAGGAGGGGAGGGCCGGGGCGATTTTTGATTCGGGATTTTGGATTTTGGATTCGGGCAGTGTGGCGCCATTGTTCGCCTGGCCCCGCCGCTTTTCAGCGGCCGTTTGAAGCGCAGCCGCATCTTCATTCGACTCATCGAGCGCGAGGACATCGTGGGCCTTCGCGCTCACGGTCTGCCAGTCGCCGCTTGCCAGGGCAGCATCTGCTTCATCAAGCAGCGCGTCGATTCGCCGTTGCATTCGTTCACTTGGCATTGGCCGGGATAATACCCCCAATTGAAATGAAACAGTCGATTACAAACAGCCGACGCTCGGGCCGGCTCGTCCACGTCTGCCATGAGTCTTCGCCAGGACGTAAAGTGCGGGCGTGGACCTCAGCGCGACCGAGATCATCGGCATCCTTGACCGTGTAGGCATCGTCGCGTTCGCCCTCTCCGGGGTGGAGGTCGGCTTCCGGCGCAGGCTGGATGTCTTCGGGCTGCTCGTGATGGGTGTTGTCACAGCCACCGGCGGCGGCCTCATGCGTGACGTAGCCCTGGGACGCCTGCCCCTCGTTTTGGACGATCCGGATTACCTGCTCTGGGCGGTGGGAGCTTCGTTCGCCGGGATAGTCCTGGTGTGGCGCCAGCACAGAGTGCCGAGGTTGCTGCTGGCGGTCGCCGATGCCGGCGGCCTCGGCGCCTTCGCGGCGGCCGGGGGCCTCGCCGCCATTCGCGCCGATCTCGCCATGCCGGCGGTGATACTCCTTGCCATGCTCACCGCGACCGGCGGAGGCGTCGTCCGCGACCTCCTCGCCGACCGGGTCCCGTTGGTACTGCGTTCGGAAGTCAACGCCTCCGCGGCCGCGCTCGGCGGCTTCTGCCTGTGGCTCGCCGAACCGGTTTCCACCGGCGGAGCCGCCTTGCTGGCCGTCTCCGCGACGGCGTTGCTTCGGGTTGCCGGGCAGACATTCAATCTGCATCTGCCCGCTCCGGGGGATACCAAGGGGCGCCAGGGAAGGCTCCTCTGAGGCTGCGTTAACTTTGACGCGCCGTTCGGCCAAGGGTTAGGATGCCAGCAACCATTCACGGTGCATTCGTGCCAATCGGTGCGTGAAACGTGGCATCTTTGTTGACCATTTTGGAGTTCATTCATGTCGGCGATAGTGATAGTTATCGTCGGCCTCGCGTGTTTGCTGATCGGGGCGGGAGCGGGCTTTGTCGTCCGTCGCCGTTCCGATGGGACATCACTGCAAAAAGCAGAGGAACAGGCTAGCCGGCTCCTCTCCGAGGCCGAAACACGTCAAAAAGAGCTGCTTTTTGCAGCCAAGGAAGAACAGCTCACCCTCCGCAATCAGCTCGAAGCCGAGTTGAAGGAGCGAAGGACGGAGGCCGCCCGCTCGGAACAGCGCCTCACCCAAAAAGAAGAAAACCTCGACCGCAAGAGCGACACCCTCGAACGCCGGGAGCAATCCATGCGTGACCGCGAGGCGTCGATTGAGACGCTTCGGGCGGAGGCTGAGGAACTTCGCCAACGGCAGTCCGCGGAACTTGAACGGGTGAGCAATCTCACGGTCGATGAGGCGCGGCATCAATTGCTCGCCGCCATCGAAGTGGAAGTTCGCGACGAAGGCAGCCGCCGCGTGCGCGAGATGGAGAAGGAAGTCGAGGCGACGGCCGGGGTTCGTGCTCGCAAAATCCTCGCTACCGCGATTCAGCGCTACACCTCGGAAGTGACTGCCGAGAACACCGTTTCCGTGGTCCAAATCCCGAGCGACGACATGAAGGGCCGCATCATTGGCCGCGAAGGCCGCAACATTCGCGCCATCGAAGCCGCCACCGGAGTCGATCTGATTATTGACGACACTCCGGACGCGGTGACTGTCAGCGCGTTCGACCCCGTCCGGCGCGAGATCGCTCGCCAGGCGCTCTCAACGCTCGTGCAGGACGGCCGGATTCACCCCACGCGTATCGAAGAAGCGGTCAACAAGGCCCGCCGCGATGTCGAAGCGACGATGCAAGACGCGGCTGAAGCGGCCGCCGTCGAAGCGGGCGTGTTGAATCTCCACCCGGAAATACTCAAAGTCTTTGGCCGCCTCCGTTACCGGACCAGCTACGGACAGAACGTGATGCGGCACTGCATCGAAACCGGCCACATCGCGGCGATGATCGCTCGCGAGATTGGAGCCGACGCTGACGTCGCCCGGGCGGGTGGTTTCCTGCACGACCTGGGCAAGGCCGTTGACCACGAAGTCGAAGGCACCCACGCGATCATCGGGGCCGAGATCGCGCGGCGATTCAAAGTGAAGGATTCCATCGCCCATTGCATCGAGGCGCATCACGAAGAAGTGGAACCGCGTTCGGTCGAAGCCGTCATCGTGATGATGGCCGATGCCATTTCAGGTGGCCGTCCGGGCGCCCGGCGCGAATCGTTGGAAACGTACATCAAACGGCTCGAAACGCTGGAAAACATCGCGAAGAGCCACAAGGGCGTGGAAAGCGCGTTCGCCATCCAGGCCGGGCGTGAGGTTCGTATTATCGTCCGTCCCGAGGTTATCGATGACCTCGAGGCGATGCGAATCGCCCGCGACGTAAGCCAGCAAATCGAAGAGACCATGGAGTACCCGGGCCAAATAAAGGTCACCGTCGTCCGCGAGACACGCGCGACCGAGTACGCTCGCTAACGCCATGCGCATGCTGTTCCTTGGAGACATTGTCGGCAGTTGTGGCCGCGAAGCCGTCGTGAAGACGGTTCCTGACTTGCGGCGCGAATTCTCGCTGGATTATGTCGTCGCGAACGGGGAAAACTGCACCAACGGACGAGGGCTAAGCCCGCGCCACGCGGACGAACTGTTCGACTGCGGGATCGACATCATTACGGGTGGGAACCACACCTTTCAGCAGCGGGAGCTGTACTCCTACCTCGAATCAACATCCGGGATCACGCGTCCTTATAACTACCCACCGGGCGCGCCCGGCCGTGGGATTGCCGAAGCCGGGGATCTCGTCGTGCTGAACCTCATCGGCCGTGTGTTCATGGGCTCTGATTACGACGACCCGTTTCGCGCGGCCGAAGAAGCACTTTCGACCATCCACCCGAATCGCTTCATCCTGGTTGACCTTCACGCGGAGGCAACCAGCGAAAAGCAGGCGATGGGCTGGTACCTCGACGGACGGGTGACTGCCCTTATTGGGACGCACACTCATGTTCCCACCGCCGATAACCGCGTGTTCCCCCATGGCACCGCGTATTGCAGCGACGCGGGCATGTGTGGCGCCCGGGACTCGGTTATCGGTGACGACATCCAGTCGGTCATCTCGCGCTTCCTGACGCAAATGCCGACACGACTTCCGGCGGCTGAAGGGGTGGCAGTCCTCAATGGCCTCCTCATCGAAGCGGATGACACCACGAAACGGGCGACCAGCATCACGCGGTGTGACAGGGTCATCACCTGATGGCGATCGGCGACTTCCACCTGCACAGCAATGCCTCGGACGGGATCCATTCACCGGAGTGGGTGATGGAAACCGCCGCGAGGAACGGCGTCCAGGTACTTTCGCTCACCGATCATGACACCACGGAGGGTCTCGCCGAGGCGCAGGCCGCCGCCGACCGGCTGGGAATGCGCCTCATCCCCGGCATGGAAATTTCAACCGACGTTGGAAAAGTCGATGCCCACCTCCTCGCGTTTGGTTTCGATCCGGGTGCGAAGGAACTCCAGGACTTCATGCGGACCATGCGCGACGGACGCAAGCAGCGTCTGACCAAGATCGTCTCGATCCTTCGGGAAAATGGGATGGCCGTAGAAGAATCACGCGTCCTCGAAATCGCTGGCGAGGCATCAGTGGGGCGCCCTCATGTGGCGAGGGCCCTGGTCGAAAAGGGCTATGTGGCTGATGTGCAAGAAGCCTTCGACCTCTGGCTTGGTAACAACAAACCCGCCGACGTTAACCGCGAACGCCTGGATCCCGCAGCGTCGATCGACCTCGTGCATCGCCATGGCGGTGTCATCTTCATTGCCCATGCCATCTACATGGGTGACGACTACCCGGTTCCCGTTCAGCAGCTCGCGGACTGGGGCGCGGACGGCATTGAAACCTATTACAAGCACTATCCTCCAGAGACCGTATCCATCCACGAGCAGCTCGCGGCCACGCATGGCCTCGCGTTATCGGGCGGAAGCGACTACCACGGCCTCGGGAACCCGGACGACCGGGAAATCGGCGACATCAGCTTCACGCAGCCGCAGGTTGAAGCGTTCGTGCGCTTCATCGAAGAGAATTGCGCTCGTACGGGAAAGGAAGGCCGCTAGTGTTGGACGCCGACCAAATCGAGAAGATCATTCCGCATCGCTACCCGTTCTTGCTTGTTGATCGCATGGTGGAAATCGAAGACGGAAAGCGCGGCGTCGGAATCAAGAACGTAACCGCGAACGAATGGTTCTTCGAAGGGCACTTCCCGGGGAACAAAGTGATGCCGGGTGTCCTTATCGTGGAGGCCATGGCCCAGGTCGCGGCGGTCACCCTGCTTCGCGGCGGCGGAGCGGGGAACAAGACGCCGATGTTCGCCGGGATCGAAGGCATGCGCTTTCGGAGGCCGGTCCTGCCTGGCGACCAGCTTCGGATGGAGTTCACGCTGGAAAAGCTTCGCGGGCCCGTTGGCAAGGGCCATGTGAAGGCAACCGTGGACGGCAAAGTAGCCGCCGAGGGCACCATCATGTTCGCTCTGGTAGACATGGGTGCCAGCGCCACGGAATAGGCATCGGCGCATCTCCGCGCCTTTACCCGGCGCCGGATAGGATCGTAGAGAAAGATATGAGCGCTCCCGACTCCACCACCGACTACTACGAAGCCCTTGAGGTCTCTCCCTCGGCCAGCCCCGAGGTGGTTGAGGCCGCCTACCGCGGCCT
>JANPDX010000062.1:0-2240 GCA_031431695.1 Dehalococcoidia bacterium | reverse complement strand
GGCGACACGAACCGCGCCGGCGAACTTATCGCCGAACGGCCGGGCATCCCTGCCACGAACGTAATGATCTCCGCCACCCACACCCACGCAGGCCCCGCCGGTGTGCGCGGACGCGGGGAACCGGTGCTTGTCGAAGAAACGGCCCGCAAGATCGCCGGCGCGGTTCGTGTCGCCCACCGCAACGCGACCGAGGGCGTCCTCAAATATGGGCACACGCCACTCAGCAGCATCGCCCAGAACCGCCGCCACCCGGATTGGCCCATTGACCACCGCCTCGATGTGGTCGCGGCGGACACACTCGACGGGCGGAACATCGCGACGGTTGCCCGCTACGGATGCCACGCCACCACGCTCAACTTCGACAACCTGGATATCACCGCCGATTACCCCGGAGAACTCTGCCGCACGATCGAGCAGGTGGTCGGAGGCGGGACGACGGCGCTATTCCTCAATGGCGCTTGCGGCAACATCAACCCCGCATGGATTAAGCAGGACTTTGCCAATGTCCGGCGCGTCGGTTCTATCGCCGGCGCCAAAGCGGCGGCACTTTCCCAGGAACTGCGGCCGCTGGGACAGAGCCACCAGGCGGCGAACATTCGCTGGAACGAAGACACCCCGAAGCCCGTCGAAGCCGGCGAACTCGTGAAAGGCAGCCTTCGAGCTGTTTCGCGAACATTCGATGCGCCGTATCGCACCGGGCCATCGGATGGCGAGGTGGCTGCAAGTCTCGACCGGCTTGAGCGCACTTTCGCTGAGAAGGCCGCTTCCGGGATGGGAATCGACGAGCGTCGCGACCTGTCCGCAGTCCTTACCGCCGCCCGCATGGAACGCATCGCGCTTGCCCGCACTCGCGGCAAGGGCACGCTCCGCGAAGAGGAAGTCCAGGCTTTCGCGCTCGGCGCCAACCTCCACCTCATCGCTTTGCCGGGCGAGGTCTTCTTCGAAACCGGCGAGGAGATCCGCCGGCGCTCGGGCCTCGAGAACCTGCTCGTCGTTACCTACGCAAACGACTACCCCGGTTACTTCTGCCGCCCGGAAGCGTATGCCGAGGGTGGCTACGAGGCGGGAGTCACGCCCTTCGCCCCGGAAGCCGACGGCCTCTTGATAAACGCGGCAGTCGCGGCCCTCGCCGAAGTCTCCTGACCGTGGCGTACGCTTACCCTTAAACTCCCCGCAACGGACCGATTCCGTCAGAATCGCCAGGGAGACACGCATGCCCGAAAGCACCTCACTCGATGCACTTACACACCTGATGGCCCGCCAGCGCGCGGTGCGGGAGTTCACAGCCGAACCGGTGGAAGACGCCCTGATCGAACGCGTTCTCGAAGCCGCCACCCGCGCTCCGAGCGCGAAAAACGTCCAGGTGCTCCGCTTTGTGGTGGTCAAGGACCGTGCCGCGAAAAAGCGACTCGCTGAACTGGTCGAAGAAACACCTGGCCCCGGCCGCACAAGTTGGGATGAAGTACCGGTGCTCATCTTCGTTTGCGCTGAAAACCCCTTCGGCATGAGCGCGACCGGCGCCGCCGCGTGGGCGGGCTCCGTTTATCCCGGCGTCCAGAACCTGCTGTTGGCGGCGCACTCCGCCGGTCTCGGGACCGTGCTCACCACTTCCCGGGGCAAGCTGAAGGAACAGGCCATCAAAGATTTCCTTGGCCTGCCCGAAGGGTCCAGCATCGATGCCGTAATCCCGATGGGTTGGCCTGCTGTGAAATTCGGCAAGAACAAGCGCAAGCCCGTCTCCGAGGTCGCCTTCCGCGAACGCTACGGCGCGCCCTGGTAAACCCAACTCATCGTCGAACGGAGTCTCAACCCATGCCAACCGCTCTCGTACTCACCGCCCACGGCGACGATATGGAGTTCTTCGCGGGCGGGACCGTCGCCCGGCTCTGCGCGCTCGGCTGGGATATCCACGTCCTGCTTGCGACCGACAACGTCCGCGGGACCTTCGAACTCACCGTCGAGCAGATGTTCGGCCTCCGGCTGAAGGAGGCCGAAGCGGCCGCTCAAGTCCTTGGCGTCGCCAGCGTCGCCTGCCTCGACTATCCCGATGGCTTCCTCTGCGACACGCCCCACACGACGCTTCGCGGCCAGTTCATGGAGGCCATCCGCCGCCGCCGCCCCGATATCGTCTTCACCAGGGATCCCTTGGCGCCCTACGAAGGCCATCCCGACCATCGAGCCGTGTCATGGGCAGCAATGTAAGCCAAAAGCTTCGCCCACTACCCCCTCTAATACCCGGA
>JANPDX010000061.1:0-6269 GCA_031431695.1 Dehalococcoidia bacterium | reverse complement strand
CTCGGTGGCCCCGACGCCTGCACAGTCCCGACCAGCCACGCGCCGGGCTCGACTTCGATGGCCTGGTGGCTCATCCACGTTGCGTCGTCGCCCACTGTGACCCGAACGGCGTTCCCGCTGCTCCACTCTCCGGCCGCCTTGCTAAACGAGCCTCCGTTGAAGCTCCAGCCTGTTGGGGTTGCGCCTACCCATGTCTCGAAGCCCGGGTTCGAAAGTGCCTCAACCGCACTCGCGCCGCGTGGTGCCGCGGCAATCACGAGCCCCGCCGCTACGCACGCCAAGACAAGCGGCACCGCGGAAACCTTGAACTTCCGCCCGGCCCGCGCCGCCGTCATCGGACGCTACCGAGCGATGAGCGGGGCGCCGCCGAGGTGCGAGCCCGCGTCCACGATGAGGATTTCGCCGGTAATCAGGTCGGCCCCTTCGATAAACCACACCGCCGCCTGGGCCATGTCCTCCGGAGTGCCTGCCTTGCGCAGGGGCGTCACACGTTCCTGGTGTGCTTTCGCCGCTTCGTAAGCGTCGTCGCCCATGCCGCCGCGCAGCCAGCGCCCGGTGATGAATCCGGGGCAGATGGTGTTGACGCGGATTTCCGGGCCAAGCGCGCGGGCCAACGAAAGCGTCATGGTGTTGAGTGCACCTTTCGAAGCGGTGTAGGCGATCGAGCTTCCCACACCCATCACGCCCGCGACCGAGGAGACGTTGCAGATGGAGCCGTTGCCCTGTTTTTTCATTTGCTCGGCCACGGCACGAGTCATCTGAAATGGACCAATCACGTTGACCGCGTAGATGCGCTGAAAGTCGTCGGCGCTCAGCCCTTCGAGGTTGGCGTGGTTCACAAAATGGGTGGTGCCGGCGTTGTTAATCAGCCCGTCGATGCGCCCCCATTTTGCGATGGCTGCGTTCGCCATCCGGCGGCAGTCATCGTCCTTCGAGACGTCGGCCTGGCAGAGCAGCGTTTCCACGCCGAGAGCCTCGCAGGCGGCCTGGGTTTCTTTCGCCTCGGCTTCGCTCTTCGTGTAGTTGATCACGACGTTGCAGCCCTTGCTCGCGAGCAGTTTCACACTCGCGGCGCCAACCCCGGTGGCCGAACCCGTGACAATCACCACACCGCCTTTGATATCCATCTACGCACCTCAACCGGAAGTTGGGCGAGTCTAGACGAACCGCGAACGGTTCGCACTACGGGTGGCCGCGCACGAGTACGCGCCACACCGCCGAACTCCGCCGAACTCCGCCGAACTCCGCCGATCTGCCGTCCGCGCCGGCCTTTTCTCAACGTCGTTCGCTTTTTCGTTTGACAGCGCACTTAGCGTGCGGAAAGAATCGGCGTGCCGAAACAAGGAGGAGTCCACCCATGAAAGCTGCTGTGCTGTACGCACCGAACCAGCCACTGGTCATCGAAGACGTCGAAGTCGACGAGCCGCAGGCCAACGAAGTCCTGATCAAGACCGCCGCGACGGGCGTCTGCCACTCCGACCTTCACTTCATGGAAGGCAAGTGGATGTACCCGATGCCGGTTGTGCTCGGCCATGAATCGGCCGGCGTCGTCGAAAAAGTCGGCCCGGGCGTTACGAACGTTAAGGCCGGCGACCGCGTTGTTGTCGCCTTTGTCCAGTCCTGCGGCAATTGCGACCGTTGCACCACTGGCCGTCCGAACCTTTGCTCGAACGGCCAGTCGCTTAACCGCATGGGCAGAATCAAGCTCAACGGCCAGCCGATGATGCAATTCGCCGGCATGTCGGCCTTCGCGGAATACCAACTCGTCAGTAACAAGGCCTGCGTAAAGATGCCGGATGGCGTGCCGATGGAAGTCGCGGCCCTCGTCGGCTGCAGCGTCATGACCGGCGTTGGCGCCGTCACGAACACCGTGAAGCTTCAGGTCGGGCAGACCGTTGCCGTCGTGGGCTGCGGCGGCGTCGGCCTCAACATCATCCAGGGCGCCCGGCTCGCGGGGGCCTCGCGCATCATCGCGGTCGATATGCTTGAATCGAAGCTGGCAGCCGCCCGTGAATTCGGCGCAACCGATGTCGTCGATGCCTCCAGCGGCGATGCCGTCGCCCAGGTGGTCGCGCTCAGCGGCGGTGGGGTGGACTACGCCTTCGAAGCCATCGGCCTGATGAAGACCGCGCAGCAGTGCTTCGAAATGGCGAAGCGTGGCGGCCAGGCGGTCATCGTCGGTATGCTTCCGCTCACGGAGCAACTGACGATCCCCAACGCAGGAATGTCTTTCCTCGGCGAAAAGGGCATCGTCGGCAGCTATTACGGGTCCACCCGGCAGACCTACGACATGCCGTGGCTGATGGAGCTTTATCGCCAGAAGCGGCTCAAGATCGACGAACTGATCTCCCGCCGCTACAAACTCGACCAGATCAACGAAGCCTATGACGCGCTCAAGGGCGGCGAAGTCAATCGCAGCGTTATCATGTTCTAGGATCGCCCTCCAACCCGGGCGATTTTGGAGGCCCGCGTCCAGCGGGCCTTCTCTATTCCCAAAAAACGGCCCGCCATTTGGCGGGCCGTTTTCGTAAGCTTGAGGTTGTTCGCTCAGGCCTTGAGGGCGGTCACGTTCGCCGATGCGAGGCCCTTGCCACGCTCGTACTCGGCCGCCACCGACACTACGTTCGTGAACCCGGCCGCCGAAACTTTCGCGAGATAGTCCCGCTCTTCGAGCGCTCCTCCGATGCAGCCAGCCCACTGCTCCATGTCGTTCTTCACCGATTCCGGCACGGGCTTCGTCCAGACGATGTCCGAAACCTGCAGCCGCCCGCCCGGCTTGAGGACGCGGAAGGCTTCGCGGAACACCTGGTCCTTGTCCGGTGAGAGGTTGATGACGCAGTTCGAGATGATGACGTCGACCGAATCCGAATCCACCGGCAACGCCTCGATTTGCCCGTGGCGGAACTCGACGTTCGTTGCTCCGACCTTGCCGAGGTTGCGATTCGCCAGCGAGATCATCTCCGGCGTCATATCGATGCCGATGACCTTCCCCGAGGGGCCCACCATCTTGGCCGCGAGGAAGCAGTCGATGCCGCCGCCCGAGCCGAGGTCGAGCACGGTTTCGCCCGCCTTCATTGCGGAGATGGCCGTCGGGTTGCCGCAGCCGAAGGCCACGTCGGTCACGGTGCTCGGCAGGTCGTCGATTTCGGTCCCGGCATACATCTCGGCGATGCGTGTGATCTGGATGTCGTCGGTGCCTTCGACGCCGCAGCAGGTCGAAGATGAGCTTTCATCGACCGCTGGCGCGCAACAAGACGCCGCGCTGGGCGCCGGTGCGCAACAGTCGCTGCTCGAAACGAGTGGGATCGCGAGGACATCGGCGTCGAGCACCGGACGCACTCGTGCGCCGTAGGACTCGGCGACCTGTTGGCGGATGTCTTCGTTGGTTCGCGTGGTCATGAAATGCCTCCTGTGCAAAATCGTCTTTTTACGATTACTAGTGCATCGTAAAAAACCGATGGTTGTTTCGTCAAGCCTGATGTTCAACAATAGTCCTTGAAATGAAAGAAATCGACGGGCTGACATCGGAAGAAGAACGCGCCGCCGCGGTTTTCCGGGCTCTCGGCAACCCGGCGCGTGTGCGCATCGTGCGCGAACTTTCGTTGCGTAACGCCTGCGCGACCAGCGACTTCGTCAGTCTTCTGCCGCTTGCCCAATCCACCGTTTCCCAGCACCTGAAGGTCCTCAAGGAAGCAGGCATCATCGAGGGGACGATCGACGGTGGCGACGCGTGCTATTGCCTGAACGCGGAGACGGTCCGCTGGCTCTCCGGGTTCACCGGGGACATATGCTGCCCGCCGCCGGCCCAGGATTGCTCGCCGGGGCCCTGCTGACGCAGCCCTGTTAGTCCTCGAACGTCATCACTTCGTTGTCGCGGCAACCGCACCAGCGGCACGAACCGTCCATCTCCCGGTCCGGATGCTGCACCTCCACTGTCGCCGGCCGCGAAGCCGTCAGCCGGCCCGCTTCCGTCTCGGCCTGGACCCAGGCTCGCATGGCGAACAGGTCGAAAACGACCACCGCGTTACAACTGAAGCGTCCATCGGCCATCAGCGGGCCACGGCTTCGATTCCGAGGGCCGCCAACAGAATTTGCACTCGTTCGGCGATTTCATCCCGGATCCGGCGGACCGTCTCGATTGGCTGGCCGGACGGGTCGTCGAGTTCCCAGTCTTCATGCCGCTTTCCGGGGTAGAACGGACAGGCATCGCCGCAGCCCATCGTGATGACAACATCGGCGGCGAGCAGCGCATCGTCCGTGAGGGGCTTTGGGAACTCCCGCGACAGGTCCAGCCCGAGTTCCGCCATCACGGCGAGCACACGAGGGTTGATTTCCGCTGCGGGCGCCGAGCCTGCCGACCGGACCAAGATACGTCCGTTGCTGAGATGGGTGGTGAGCACGGCCGCCATCTGCGAACGGCCCGCATTGTGTACGCAGACGAACAACACTTCCGGACGTTTCTTGGTCATGGCGGCGGCTCGCTTTCGGGTGGATTGCCCGTTCCATGTTCCCGCAGCAATTCGTAAACCAGCGCCGCCAACACCGCACCGGCGATTGGCCCCACCCAGTAGACCCAGTGGGCATCCCAAACGTTCGCGGCCACCGCGGGCCCGAAGCTGCGTGCGGGGTTCATCGAGGCGTTTGCGACTGGTCCCCAGCCGGTTGCCGCGAATCCGACGTAGCCGCCGATGGCAATCGCCGCCATTTCGCCCTTGGCGCGGGCATCGGTCGCGACCGAGAACACGACGAAGCCCAGGAAGAACGTGAGGATGAGCTCTGACCAGAGTGCGGCGTCCGCCCCACCGATGTGTGGTGTGGTCGCGCCCGCATCGCCCTCCGAGCCAACGATCGCGATGATCGCGAGGCCCGCGAGCACTGCGCCGACGAGTTGTGCGGCGATGTAGCCTCCGGCCTTCGCCGGAGTGATGCGCTTCACCACGAGCATGGCGATGGTGATCGCCGGGTTGATGTGGCAGCCGGAAATGTGACCGATGGCGAAAATCATCGCCATCACAATCAGGCCGAAACTCAGGCCGATTCCCACCGTGCCCACGGCGCCGCCGCTGGCGAAATCGACCGCCGCCGCGCCAGGCCCGGCGAAAACCAGCGCGAACGTGCCAAGCATCTCGGCGACGTAGGGAGGAGCGGTTTTGCGAAGGGAATTCATCGAGAAAAAACGATAGCGGAGTTTCGTTAACACGTCGTTAGCGTGCCGAGGCCGACACGAGGAAGGGCACCCGAAAGGGTGCCCTCCGAGTGACGGCTCAAGTGGGAACTAGTCCTTGGAGCAGGCCAGCACCGGGTCGTAGTCCGGCATGTCGGTGATCTTCTCGGTCGGCTGGATCCAGGCGACCTTGCCGTGCTTATCGACGACGATGACGATGCGATTGGCGACCATGCGCGGTTCGATGGCCACGCCATACTTTTTCGCAGTGTCGCCGAGCGGGAAGAAGTCGCTCAAAACGGGGAACTCAAGTCCGAGCTCTTTTTTCCAGGCGGCCTGGGTCCAGGCGCCGTCGCTCGAAATCACGACGGGAATCGCTCCCTGTGCCGCGAATTCTTCCTGCTTCTTCTGGATGAGCGGCATCTGGTTGCTGCACGCCGGCGAGAAAGCGGCAGGGACGAAATTAATGATGACTGCGTTCTTGCCCTTCTGGTCGCTTAGCTTGAATTTCTCGCCTGTCGGAGTCGATGGAAGTTCGAAGTCAGGGGCGTCATCGCCCACCTTGAGCGTTGCGGTTTCGGACATGCGGTACCTCGGCATAAAAGTTGTTGCTGATCGAGCGTAGCAGTGACGCGCTCCCAATGTCGCCGACGCCGATTGCCCCGCGTTCTGCTAGTCCGCCGCCCAGGCCGGGGACCGCTTCTCGGCGAACGCGGTCATCCCCTCGAGCGCTTCGGGCGAGGCGAAATGGACTGCCGAACGCGCCGCCATTTCGGCGAACGCAGCGTGCATGTCCATCGCCGGCACTTCACGCACGAGGCGCTTGGCCCCGGCGAGGGCATTGGGCGCGCCTTTGTTCAGCATCCCGGTAAACCGCGCGACCGCCGCGTCGAGTTCGTCCGCGGCCACGGATGCGTTGAGCAACCCGATTTCGACAGCGCGACGGCCGTCAAAAGGTTCACCCGTGAGGAACAGTTCCATCGCCAGCGTCAGCGAGAGCTTTCGCAGCAAGACCACCGAGATGATGGCCGGGATGACACCAATGCGGACTTCGTTCACGGCGAAGCTGGCGGTGTCCACCCCGACTGCGAGGTCGCAGGCGCCG
>JANPDX010000060.1:0-2856 GCA_031431695.1 Dehalococcoidia bacterium | reverse complement strand
GCGCATGGGCTCCTGGCACTCATGCTCCTCCACAATTCGCGAAGCGCCGCCCGCCAGGGGGCCGGCGGCGAGCTGATTCTGCTCGAAGACCAGGATCGAAGGCACTGGGACAAACCCGCTATCGCCGAGGGCATCGCCATCCTCGAACAGGCACTCCGGATGCGACGTCCCGGCCCATACCAGTTGCAGGCAGCCATCGCCGCCGTCCATGCCGAAGCGCCAACCTCATCGGCGACCAGGTGGACGGAAGCGGCCGCCCTTTACGACCGCCTCTTCCTTGCTATCCCAACCCCGGTAGTCGCTCTCAACCGGGCCGTGGCCCACGCGATGGCATTCGGCCCGCAAACCGGCCTTTCGCTCATGAATGAAATCGAAGGTCTCGAAACCTACCACCTCTACCACGCCGCCCGCGCCGACCTCCTTCGCCGCATCGGCCGATCAATTCAGGCCCGTGAGGCATACACACGCGCCTTAGAACTCGCCACCAACCCCGCCGAACGCCGCTTCCTCGAAGGGCGCATAAGCGAACTCTCCTCCCTGTAGCCAAGGCCCAGTGGGCCCCAGGCGCAGCAGAACGAACTCCCCTCTCCCGCAGCGTCGGGAGAGGGGTTGGGGGTGAGGGCTTACACCAGCCGAATCCACTTCCGCTTCCCGATTTGCACCACAGTCCCCCGCCGCGCCGGCGTCGTCGGTTCGACAACGTTGCCATCCATAGTCACGGCCCGCTGCTCGAACAGGCGGCGTGCTTCCCGCTTCGATGGCGCGGCGCCCGCGGCCACGATCACGTCCAGCAGCAGATTGCCGTTCGTCACCCGGTACTCGGGCATCTCGTCGGGGACTTCCTTGCGCTGCACTGTCCGCTCGAAATGTTCCCGCGCATCCCTGGCCGCATCCGGTCCCCAGAACTCGCTCACTATCGTCCCGGCAAGCAGCTTTTTCGTGTCCATCGGGCTGCGGTCGCCATTTTTCAACGCCACCATCACCCCGCGTACTTCGTCCGGGTGCAGGTTCGTCGCCAGCGTGAAGAAATCCTCCACTACCTCGTCCGGAATCGACATCGCTTTGCCGAACTGCTCGTCTGGCGAGTCACCGACACCGATGTGGTTGCCTTTCGACTTCGACATCCGCTCTTTCCCGTCGAGCCCGACAAGGATGGGCAACGTCACCGGGACGTGCGGTTTCTGGCCCGCGTCTTCCTGGATCTTCCGCCCCGCCATCAGGTTGAAGAGTTGCTCCGTCCCGCCCACCTGCACGTCACACTCCAGCGCGAACGCATCGTAGCCCTGCATCAGCGCGTACAGGAATTCATGCAGGTAGACGGCATCTCCCTGGTCCCAGCGGTTGCGAAAGTTGTCCCGCCGCAACATCTCCGCCACGGTGAACTTCGACATCAAGCTGATGATGTCCGGGAAGCTCAGCTTGCCCAGCCACTCCGAATTGTGCCGAAGCTCGGTCTTCGACGCATCCAGGATGCGCGCCGCCTGGTCGAAATACGTCGCTTCGTTCTGCTTGATGTCCTCCTGAGTGAGCATCGGACGCAGCTTATTCTTGTCGCTCGGGTCGCCGATGAGCGCCGTGTAGTCGCCGATCAGGAAGATGCAATGGTGCCCGAACTGCTGGAACTGCCGCAGTTTTCGCAGCGGAACCGTGTGTCCCAGCGTCAGCGAGGTCCCCGTCGGGTCGATCCCCAGGTACACGCGCAACGGACGGTCCAGCGCCAGCAAGCCGCGCAGTTCCCGCTCCATCTGCGTCCGCATCAAGGCGTCGCCATAATCGACCCCGCTCATGAGCACCGTGATCTGTTCGTCCACCGCCGCCATCGTTCGAGTCACAGTTCGCCCCGCCAATCCAAAATCCAAAATCCCGAATTCACAATCACGCGACGATCCCCCTCGCAGCAACGACGTCCCTGGCGATCTGTGCCTTGAGTTCATCCACGCTGTCGAACTTCACCTCGCCACGGATGCGTTCCAGGATCTCTAGATCCATCCGTTCGCCGTAGATGTCACCCTCGAAGTCGAGGAGGTACGTCTCGATGGAGATGTGGCCCTCGTCGAATGTTGGCCGCCGCCCGATGTTCGTCGCGCCCGTAAGCACACGCCCCGCGACCCGGGCTCGCGTCGCATAGACGCCAATCGCCGGTAGCGCGCGGTCGGCGGCCACCGAGATGTTCGCCGTCGGAAAGCCAATCGTCCGCCCGCGCTCGAAGCCACGAACAACCGGGCCCCCGATCCGGTAGGCCCTGCCCAGCAGCGAGGTCACGCGCGCCATTTCCCCCGCCGCCAACGCCTTCCGCACCGCCGTCGAGCTGTGTCGCTCATGGTCGTGCATCAGCGGTTCAATCTGCACGACCTCGAACCCTCGCTGCGCGCCGAGCTTGCGCATCCGCTCCACCGTGTCTTTTGGCGCGCCTCGGCCGAACGCCGCGTCCGGCCCCAGCACCATCAGGCGCATCCTCAGCAGGTCGGCAAACGCTCCCGCAAGGTCCTCGCACTCCACCTCCGAAACCTCGCCTGTAAACGTCAGCGGGATGACCCAGTCGGCGCCGCTGGCGCGCATCAGTTCGATGCGGTCTTCCAGCGACGTCAGGTAGCTCGGGGCGATCTCGGGCCGCAACACGGTAATCGGATGCGGATGCAACGTGACGACACCCGGCGCCAGCGCGCGCTTCCGCGCTTCGTCGCTCAGCCGCCGAAGTAGCGCCTGATGGCCAAGGTGGACACCGTCCAGCACGCCAATCGTTAGCGCCGTCTCCGGCCCCGGCGCACCGGCCATCAGTTGGGCACGGGTGAATGAAGGTATGGTCATCTGCAAACTAAGCCTATCAACGCCCGGTGGACTGCGCATGTTTCGGGC
>JANPDX010000059.1:0-3555 GCA_031431695.1 Dehalococcoidia bacterium | reverse complement strand
CTCGTGATGACGGAGCCGACAAATCGCTTCAACGCTCAAAACCTAACGATCCTGCTTGATGACCTCACGGCGACGGGGCCGAACGGGAACACGCTTGTCGATGGATTCGAAGGAAATGCCTCGTGGGAGCCGCTACCCACCAGGCTGACGAACAAAGACAAGTTCGAAATCGCTCGAGATTCGGTACTAACAGGGCGCGGGGCCGGGAAGATTTCGCGGGCCGCCGGTCAGAGCACCGAGACGTGGGGACTCTCGGTGGCGCAGGAGAACGTGCCGCTCCCCGTTGTGGCCAGCGAAGCGTTCGCAGCGGCCACGGGCATCCCCGTCGGTGGCGTGGGAGTCGTCAACGTCTCGGGCGATCTGCTCACGCCGATCCGAATCGTGGGCACGTTCAAACTGATGTCGACGCTGGATACATCGGCGGGCCCCGCAGTGGTCTTCAACCGGGACCATCTCCTCTCGTGGATCGGTTTGGCGGACCTGACGATACCCGCGGGAATCAACGAGGCCTGGTTCGCGTTGGAGCCGGGCGCGGACACGGGACCAATAGAGGCGGCACTCCGGGAACAGCCGTACTCTCTCGACACGGTCTACGACCGAGGTCGCGAGTTGGCGTCGTTAGAACGGAACCCGCTGATAGCGGCTGGGGGGGCGGGCATTCTCTATCTTGCGTTTGGCGCCGTCCTGCTGCTGGTTGGAGTCGCGCTTCTTGTATCGCTCTGGGTTTCGGTGCAGCGCCGGCGGGGCGAGTTCGCGGTCTTACGGGCGATGGGGCTATCACGCGGACAGGTCGTCCAACTGCTCGCCTTCGAGTATGCCATCGTCGCCCTATTGGGCCTCGTAGCGGGGAGCTACCTCGGCCGAATGGTGGGGCAGCGGATGCTTTCGTTCCTCAACATCGATGAATCCGGCGAGCGTGCGGAGCCGGGATTCATTCTGCGGACAGAGTGGCTCCTCGTAGGGGCCGGTGGCTTGATCGTACTTGGCGTGTTTGTTGGAGCTATGTTCTTTGCCGGGCGGCTCATCACGCGCACCACCGATGCGGCGGCGTTACGGACTGAGTAGGTACCTTCCCGTGAGCGCCTCACGAGGGTAAATGCCATGTCTCTATCAGCAGCCTGCTAGCGAGCGCCGCCGGTGAGGACGAGCACGCCTTGTGAGGGGTCCGGCTTGCCTCCAGCGCCGGTGTGGAAGGCAACGCGGTCGCCGGGTTTGATGTCCGAGGGGCTACCCGAGCGCAGCAAGCGTACAGGGGCGCCGGGGTCGATGTAGATCGTGCCGGGGCCCGTGGATGTGTTGGTGACGCCGTTCCGGCCATCAAACGTCTCAAGTATCGCCGAGACAACCGCGCGTTCAGTGATTTCGCGCGAAGGTTCGTAACCCGCGAAGCCATCGGCAATGGGGATGAAAGGACCATCGAGGTTGATGCTCGGCGGCACCGCTGCAAAGGCGAGAAGCTTAATGGTGTAGTTTCGGACCTCGTTCGGAATCGAAATCACATTGACGATGAGTGGGGCCTTCAAATCCGCGATGGCCACCGGTTCGAGGAGCCAGACGCGGTGCGACGCGTTCAGTTGGAGGTCGATGGAAACGGTCTGTTGAGCGGCTCCCGTGGTCAGTTTGATAGCGCCGTTTTCGGCCCGCTCGACGTCATAGGCCAGGTATCCCAGGGCGGGTGGGTGTTGAAACTCGCCTACCGCGGGTGGCGCATCGGACTTGCCTGATTCGCGCGCGAAGAGGACGACCGAGACCAGGATGGCGGAAAGCGCGAGCACAAGTGCGGCAGGGACCAGCCACGGATAGCGCGAAGGCCTCGGGATTGCTGATTCGGTCATGCGGAGGCAATCGTAGACGAAGGCGGCAGTACATGTCCGCCGGGGCCTCTGCCGGTTAAGCTTTGGCCGACCAGAACAATCGACCGGAGCAACCGATGTACCCACCGCTGAACCGCGATTTTCCGCCAGTTTTCGACGGCCACGAAGACTTCATCACGGCGATCAAATCGAAGGCGGGCATGTTTGGTCCGGTTGGTGGACGCAACCTCCTCGCGGATGGCGCGGCGGGCACGAACGGGGATGCCCAGAAGCGCGGCCACGTTGACCTGCCGCGGGCGATGCGGGGTGGGCTGGGAGGATGCTTCACTTCTATTTACCTTTCCAACGAACGGGCCGAATTCAACGCTCTGGCGTATGCGATGGACGAGATGAACGACGTCTTCCGGGTCGCGGACAGGAGCGATGGGCACTTCCGCATCTGCCGAACCGTCGCGGACGTGCGCAAGGCGTGGGCCGAGGATGCGTTCGCCTCGGTGTTCATGTTCGAGGGCGCTGACCCGATTTCTGGAAGCCTGAAAGAACTGCGGGTGTTCTACGAGGCCGGGCTGCGCTGCATGGCCCCGACGTGGAGCCGGTCGACAATCTTCGCGCATGGCGTGGCGTTCGGCGGGCATCTGCCCGAGACGGGCCTGACCGACCGTGGGCGGGAACTTGTCCACGAGTGCAATACGATGGGCATCATTCTGGACGTTTCGCACATCAATCCCGCGGGCTTTTGGGACATGATCGAAGAATCGACAGCGCCGATCGTTGCCACGCATTCGAGCGTCAAGGCGATCTCGCCGCACGTCCGCAACCTTGATGACGACCAGATTAAGGCACTCGCGAAAAAGGGCGGGACCATCGGCATAAACTTCGCGAACATCTTCCTGCGCCCCGACATGCAGCCGAAGAACGACACGACGCTCGAACTCGTCGTGAGCCATTTCGAGTACATCGTCAACCTTGTTGGAGACGACCATGTCTCCTTTGGCAGCGACTTCGATGGGACCGACATCCCGGAGTTCATCAAGGATGCCGAAGGGCTGCACCACATCCTTCGGGAACTCCAGCGGCGCGGTTACGGCGACGCGCGGCTGGAGAAGATCTGCAACGGAAACTTCTTGCGGGTGGCCGAGGTGGTTTGGAAGTAGCACTTCCGAAGCGCCGACGGCACTGCCCCGCGTTCCCGCGGGTCCTCTGATCGCCTCAGCACGTTTCGCCCAGGCCCGACTGTTAACGAGGGCACTGCGTCGCCGCTCCGGCCCCGCCAACAGCCCTGACCCGCATCACCGCGGGTCCTCTGATTTCCGTCTTTAGGTTTCGGTGACGGTGATCGACGTGATCGAGACCGGGTCCTTCGGGCGATCCTGTGAGCCGGTGGGCGCGGTTGCAATCTTGTCGATGATTTCCTCGCCAGCGGTGAGCTTGCCGAAGATGGTGTAGTTCGGGGGGAGCGCATAGTCGGCGTGCATGATGAAGAACTGGCTGCCGTTCGTGTTCGGGCCGGAGTTCGCCATCGCCAAGGTGCCGCGGGAATACGGCTTCGAGACTTTCTCGTCGGCGAACTTGTAACCGGGGCCGCCGCTGCCGGAGCCGGTCGGGTCGCCGCCCTGGATCATGAACCCCTTGATGCAACGGTGAAAGATGATTCCGTCGTAGTAGCCGTCTTTCGCGAGGAAAATGAAGTTGTTGACGGTCTTCGGGGCATCGCCGGGGAAGAACTCGGCGGTCATGGAGC
>JANPDX010000058.1:0-2557 GCA_031431695.1 Dehalococcoidia bacterium | reverse complement strand
CGCCAACGAAGGCCACGCCGAAATGACCGTCATCGTGTATCAGCCGGACGGGTCGGCACTGTTCAACTACAAGCGGCCCCAGATTTCACATAACAACGGGTGGGACGCGGGCGGGCTCAAGGTCGAGGTACTGGTGCCCGGCGAGAAGATTCGCACGACATACGATGGCTCAGTGGTATATCTCGCCGACCCGCGCGAGATGCGAGAGCCCTCGGTCGCGTTCAAGGAAAATCCACACAAGAAGGTCAAACTGGACCTCGTACACGAAGGCGTTGGCCCGATCTATGGTCATGTAGCGGAACCGGGCGGCACCGGTTCGCAGAACGATTTCGCGCGCGCTCACTACGAACAGCATATGAAGGTTTCCGGCACCCTCCAGGTGGAAGATGGGCCGACGCTGGAAATCACCGGCCACGGCCTGCGTGACCATTCGTGGGGCCCGCGCTACTGGCAGTCGACCCCATCCTATCGCTGGATTACGGGCAACTACGGCGATGATATCGGCATGGTCCTTTCCGTCGTAGGCGGCCGGGTCGGGGGCGTCTTCCACAAAGGCCCGGATACGTTGATTCGAATCATCGAGGCCGAGATCGACGAGCGCTACGAGGCGAACACAAACTACCACGAAGGTTTCACGGCCCGCATAACGCTTGAGAACGGCGAAAAACATACGGTCGAAGGCCAGGTCAAGGGCTTCATCCCGCTCCGCAACCGGCGCTCGGGCATGTTCACGCATATCGGCGAAGGCATGACCGAATACACCCTCGATGGTGATCGCAAGGGCTACGGCCTCAGCGAGTTCCTCGATCAGGCGAAGTAAGCGGTGGACGCAACCACGGTTGAATCTGGTCTGAGGACGTTCCTCCGGGAAAAGACCGGCGCGGACCCTGTTTTCTCGGGCCTTGCGCGACTATCGGGCGGCGCGGGCCGAGAGACGTGGACGTTTGACGCTCAGCTCGGCACGGAACGGCTCGAAGGGATCTTTCGTTGCGACCCGGTGGCCGGGATCGAATCCAGCCCTGCTCGCATCCTCGAGTTTCAGTTGCTAAAGGCGGCGATGTATGCCGGTGCGATCGTCCCGGAGCCCCTATGGGATGGAGACGACACCTTCCCGGTGAAATTCTTCATCATGCGGCGGGTTCCGGGCGAGGCGCTTGGTGCGCGGCTCATCCGGGGCGAGCAGTACGGCGAAGCGCGAAAAGTGGTGACCGAGCAGCTGGCGACGAGCCTTGCCCGCATTCATGCCGTGTCGCTCGCCCAACATCCCGAGTTGGGCGCACTGGTGATCCCCGAAGAAGGCGTCTCGCCCGCGAAAGTCGAAGTGGAACACTACGAGCAGATCTTTCGGGAGATAGCGCCGGACCCGCATCCAGTTTTCGAACTTGCGTTCCGTTGGCTTTATCAGCACATGCCCAATCCGAAGGAACGTCTGCTTGTTCATGGTGACTTCCGGCTCGGGAACTTCATGTTCGGCGAAGACGGCCTCCGCGGAATTATCGACTGGGAGCTCGCCCACTGGGGAGACCCGATGGAGGACATCGGCTGGCTGGCCGTAAAGTCGTGGCGGTTCGGTGGCAAGAAGCCGATGGCGGGCGTGGGTGACTACGAGGAGTTTTTCCGGGCCTATGAGGCAGCCGGGGGTACCCCCGTCGATGTTGAACGAGTGCGATTCTGGGAGTTGTTCGGCAACCTCAAGTGGGGCGTGATCACCATCATGCAGGCCAGCAATTACTTCAACGGACTCAACAAGACCGTAGAGATGGCGAGCATCGGACGGCGTACTGGTGAGACCGAGTGGGAGCTCTTGAAGCTCCTCGAAAGCGCGGTTGACTGATGCAGGATCGACCGACGATCGATGAACTCCTGGAAGCAGTCGCTGGATACCTCCGTGATGACGTGATGGTGAACACGTCCGGCCGAACGAACTTCCATGGCCGGGTGGCGATGAATGCCGTGGAAATGCTCCGGCGAGAGATTGCCACCATTGAAGACCACCTCGCGCGGGAGTGGGACGGCCTGGACCATGTCCTCGGAGTCTCTCCCATGCCGCCCCACCTTTCCGCGGTGCGGGAAGCGCTCACCGAGAGGAATCACTTGCTGAGTGCGCGAATTCGCGAGGGCGACGCGGACTCAGGTGAATGGCGCCAGTCGGTCGTTGCTCACCTGCGCAGAGTCATCCACGACAAATTGACCGTTTCCAACCCGGCGTTGGCCGCCGAGGAATAGTCCTCGCAGCTTGCTCGCCCAACTGCGGGCGGCCCGCTCAGTGACTTTTGTTCCATACAGCCGGGCTCGGCCCTGCCATGCTTCGGAAATGGAAATCCGTGAACTGGACAACCGTGGGCTGTCGCCGCCCGAACCGATGGTGAGGATCCTCGCGGTGCTCGGTGAGCTCGGCGAGGGCGAGGAGTTGCGCGCCATCATGGATCGCGAGCCCTTCCTCCTTTACGCCGAACTCGAGCGCCGTGGTTTCGGCTGGCAGTTTCAGGACGAAGGCGGCCTCTCGGTGCTGCGAATATCGCGGAGTTCGGTGTGAGCGGGGTCGCGCCGAGACAAA
>JANPDX010000057.1:0-2418 GCA_031431695.1 Dehalococcoidia bacterium | reverse complement strand
GGAGTTCCCCCTGCGTACATTAGGGATTTCCCCAACAAAGCCCTGAATCAGCGTGGTTCGAAGCCCCCTTCGGGGATGCAGCGCCATGAGCCGGCTGCCTCTCGTCGGTTCAGCCGCCTCTCTGGTGAAGCTGCTATTCGGCCGAAACGAGCGGCAGGATGGCGCGCTTGAGGGGAAGGACTGGGGCCGGGTCTGGGGGCTTCGGTGTGCTCGTCGGGACTGGCGTGTTGGCTACGGTCGTGGAGGCGCCGCTGTCCCACGGCTGGCCCGAGTCATCGAGCGAGCCGAAGTCGGCGGTCCAGATGTTTCCCGCGTGACCGAGGCCGACGACCTTCCAGGAGGATTGGAGCATGTTCTGGCGATGGCCGGCGGTCGAGTTCTGCCAGAGTGTGAACGCGCCCTGGGCCGACGAGGTAAGCGCCAGGTTCTCACCGGCGCCCGAGGTTGCGTAGCCGCACTGCAACACGCGAGCAAATGGCGACCGCCCGAGGGAGTCCGTATGGCTGAAGGTGCCCTTACTCGACTGGTCCTCGGACATCCACGCGGCGGCCCGTGAAAGATTAGGAGAAGCCTTGAGCGCGCCGACACCGTTGGCCGCCCGGAAGTTGTTGATCAACGTCAAAAGTTGCTGTTCGCTTGCGTCCAGAGCCTGGCCGCTCGTGGTGCAGTTCGTGAGAGCGCTCGCTGTTTTCCACTGCGATGCGGTCATCGCGAAGGCAAAGGAAGCCGCGACGAGCGCGGTACCAACCCCGGCGAGGGCGAATCTTCTGAACATAAATCTCCGGACGACGCGGTCGCCAGCCGACACCGTACTGTCGCGTTCGATTATTGGGAACCAAACAGGAGTGGGAGTCCGGAATGATTTACTGAGAATTTACGGGCGAACTTGGTCACAAATCCCGCCCCCGGGTTGAGGCGGGCTTCGTGACCCGCGATAGGTAGTCGCGGGAGACGGCCTTCGGCGCTGATCCGCCAGCATGTTACCGGCCCTCGCCGGGCCTCAGCGCCCACGAAGGGGCGCGACTACGGACGAAGTGAGTGCGGTTTGCCGCCAGCTATCCATGCAACCGCCAGCCCGAAGAGAAACCCGCCGATGTGTGCGAACCAGGCGACGCCCTGGTCCGGCGCGGCGGCGTCGGCGATTGTGGCGTAGCCCGCGAGCAGGTTTTGGGCGAACCAGACCCCAATCATGATCCACGCCGGGATCGGCAAGGGGATGAAAATCAGAATGAAGAACGGGATGACCACCCGGATGGTCGCGGTGGGGTACCAGAGCAAGTACGCGCCGAGGACGGCCGCCACCGCGCCGCTCGCCCCGAGCACGGGGGTGACGCTATCCGGATTGAGCAGCCCCTGCACCATCGCGGCAACCACGCCCGCGAGCAGGTAGAACACCAGGTAGAACGCGTGACCGAGGCGGTCTTCGATGTTATCGCCGAACACCCACAGGAAGAGCATGTTGCCGAGGATGTGGAGCCAACCGCCGTGCAGGAATAGCGAGGTAAGGATCGCAAGGATCGCGACCACACGGTCGCTTCCCGGCACTGGTGAGTCGCCCGCGACCGTTTCGAAGAACTCTCGCGGCTGGAAGGCATACTTGCAGATGAACCGGTCCGCCTCGGTTGGGTAGGTCGCGTATCCGTAGCAGATCGTCTGCGTTTGTTGGACGAGTTCGCGGGCTTCCTCGCGCCGGGTGGTTGGTGCATCGGAAGGCAGCGACAGCATGTACAGGAACACGAGGACGTTCGCGAGAATGATTGCGCGCGTTACCCAGGGCGTCGTCCGCGAGCGATTGCTATCGCCGATAGGGATCACTGACCTCGGCCCCCGATACCCGTCACTTGATCGCCGCGAGGTGTGAGGTGTCGTTGATTCGCACGAGGTAGGCGCGGCCGCCGCGGACGTCGACCTCCGTGAGGCCGCAGTTGGCGACGTCGATCCGAAAGACGTGGCTCTCCGGCATGCCAAGGAGCGAAGAGAGCAGGCAGTTGATTGCGGTGCCGTGAGATACGACCAGGATTCGGTGCCCGCCATGCGCGCCAACGATGCGGTCGAAAGCGGAACGTGTCCGCGCGCGCACTTCGGCAACGTTTTCGCCGCCGGGCGGGCGCCATGCCGGGTCTTCATCGCGCATGAGTTTGTGCTGCTCGGGGAAGCGCTTGCGAATTTCGGATTCTCGTTGGAGTTCCCATTCGCCGTAGTGCAACTCCCGCAGGTCAGGATCGACGCGCGCAGCGAGGGTCCGTTCGCCGGCGATCAATGCCGCCGTCTGGACCGCGCGAGAAAAGTCACTGGTGTAGCAGGCATCGAGCTTCTCGGTCGCGAGGCGCAAGCCCAGTGCGCGAGCCTGTCCCTCTCCGAGCGCAGTGAGGTGTGTCTCGGAGTGCCCGCAGAAACGGCCCTCCTTGTTGGTGACCG
>JANPDX010000056.1:0-1657 GCA_031431695.1 Dehalococcoidia bacterium | reverse complement strand
CGCAGGATGAGATCCCTGCCGGCACGCAGGTCTAAGTGCTCGTCAGACAACGGAGGCCCTCCTGGAAGGCAGGCGGGACGAAAGGACAGGCCGCGGCCCCGAGAATCACGCGATCCTGTCGCCTAACTGTAACGCGAGGGACGGGGTTGGGTTAACCCGGGGGGCGTCTCCACCGGGTTGGGCAAGCTCAGGTGCCGCCGAAGGACATTGCAGGACGATGACAGGGCCATTGGCTTTCGTGTCCGCGGGCCCGTAAAGTTCGCCAATTCGCGGATGCAATTTAGATGTCCGCCACCTGAGGGACAGATGTTGAAGGAATTCGATCTGACCGGGAAAGTCGCCATCGTCACCGGTGGCAACCGCGGAATTGGACGTGGAATCGCACTTGGGTTGTCCCGGGCGGGAGCGGCCGTGGTGATCGCGGCGAGAGACGAGGCGCGAAACGCAGAGATGGTCAAAGAGATCGTCGCCGAAGGTGGGCGTGCGATCGGTGTGAAGTGCGACGTGACGAGGGTCGAGGACGTCGAACGTACGGTGGCGGCCGCCGTACGTGAATTCGGAAGCCTCTCGATCCTGGTGAACAACGCGGGCGTGGGACCCAAGTTGCGGCCGCCACAGGTGAGGGACGACGCGGATTGGGACGCCGTCTTCGACCTGAACCTGAAGGCCACCATGTCTTGCTGCATCGCCGCCTATCCGGCGTTGGCCGAACGGGGCGGCAAGATCATCAACGTTTCGTCTTCAAGTACCCGCGTTTCGTTCGACACGGGTCTCGCCTACGGAGCCAGTAAAGTTGGCGTGGAGTATCTGACGCAGTCGCTCGCTACGGCATGGGGCCCGAAAAACATCCAGGTCAACGCGATCGTTCCAGGCATGGTGCCCACCGAGATGAACACCGCGTTCGACGACGAAGCCACCAAGGCCCGCGTCGTTCGCCACACGCCGGCACGAAGGGGGGGAGAAGCCGAGGAATTCGGAGCGATCGCTGTGTTCCTTGCGTCACGCGCGTCGGACTTCATCACCGGACAGTCCCTCCTGGTTGACGGTGGCCTGACGATCATGACGGCGGCGACGATCTTCCGCCGGGAATGACGGACTTCGATTCGCGACAGTTTAAGGCGCTGACGGCTGATGGCTAACGGCGAACGGCCCGTGTAGACTCCGCTCGCTACGAGCGAAGAAGGAGACAGCCACATGAAAGCCGCCATTTTCCACGGGCCTCATCAGCCACTGACCATCGAAAACATCGACATCGACAAGCCCAAGGGCCACGAAGTGCTCGTCAAGACCATGGCGACCGGTGTTTGCCACAGCGACCTGCACTTCGTCGATGGCCTCTACCCACTCCCGGCTCCGGCCGTCCTCGGCCATGAACCGGCCGGCATCGTCGAAGCCGTTGGGGACCAGGTTTCCTACGTGAAGCCTGGCGACCACGTCATCTGCTGCCTCTCGGTCTTCTGTGGGCAGTGCGAAATGTGCATCAGCGGCAGGCCCAACCTCTGCCGTGCCCCTGAGTTGCGCCGCGGGCCGGGCGAGGCCCCGCGCCTCAGCTGGAACGGCAGCCCAGTCGGCCAGTTTGCCAACCTCGGCAGCTACGCCGAGAAGATGCTGCTCCACGAACACGCCGTCGTGAAGGTCCGCACCGACGTACCGTTCG
>JANPDX010000055.1:0-1998 GCA_031431695.1 Dehalococcoidia bacterium | reverse complement strand
CAAGCGAAACCCATTGAGCCCTGAGCTGGCGCAGGATGAGATCCCTGCCGGCACGCAGGTCTAAGTGCTCGTCAGACAACGGAGGCCCTCCTGGAAGGCAGGCGGGACCAAGCGGCCGCGGGCCCGAGATCACGCGACCCGGATATGTAGTTGTAACGCGAGTGGGCGGTATGGGTTAACCCCGGGGGCCTGGAACTGTGTCGTCGAGCGAGTGGAAGACCGGCCGGGTGAACTGGTCCATCACCGCCACGTTCGGAAGGATCCTTCCGTCTCGGCGAGAGATCAGCTGCTCTTTTTCGAGAAGATTGAGGTCGCGGGTCAAAGTCCGGCCCCCAGCGGGCGGAGGGTATATTCCTGACAGAGGGCCTCGCGGGCTGCGAATCTCTGACTCGTCAAGGCCTCCCGCGAAATGAAGCAACTCCATGAACGTCACGAGTCGGCCGCGTACTTTTGCGTGCACACCATTCAGCTTCCATAAGACATCAGTCGAGAAATCGCGGAACGCCACCTGTCGGTTGGCGTCCAGAACCTCCTTTTGCACCAATTCGAGTTCGCCTACCAGTCCACGGGTTGCGAATTTGAGCCAGGCAGTCAGGTCGTCTCCAGAGCCGAATCTTGTGTAGTCGAGCATCTCGATGTATTTGGACCGCTCTCGGTAGTAGAAGTTGGCGAGCGAGTAGAACCCAAGCTGGTTCACATTGCCCTGGTAGAGGAGGTAGCTCTCCACAGCCCGAGCCGTTCGACCGTTTCCGTCTCCGAATGGATGGATGCTAATTAGATAGAAATGAGCGGCGACAGCCCGAAGAATCGGGTGCCATTTTGACGCCGGAGGTTCGTTCACCCACTTGACGAACTCCGCCATAAGCCGTCGCACCTCCTGCGGTTCGCGCGGGGGGACATAGTCCGCCGCGGCAACCCCGTGGTTTCGGTAGTGCCCTGGCTGGTTGGTGGGATAGTCGATTTCTTCCGTAGTGAGCTCATGTATCCGCTGAATTAGCCCTTCAGAAACGGGCCGATCCGACTGCTCCTCGAGGGTACGGGCAACGAACGACATGACCCGGGCCGCGTTCCTGGCCTCGATCTCCTGGCGGCGACGGGATGGCAAAAGGACTGGCTTGCCCTCTGGTGCGTCAAGGACCCGTTCTACCTCTTCCTCGCTGAGGTCCGAACCTTCGATTCCGGTCGTACCTTGCACTGCCCTGATGATGTTGAGCCGATTAAGCCGCAGCCTAACCGCAGGCTTAAGAGGGATTTGTTGAGTAACTTCCGAAATGGCCGCGGCACGATAGATGTTGCGGAGGAGTTCCTCGTCTGAAAGATTGACACGCAGATCGAATGTGACTTGCCACTGCATTTCGGTACCTCCAGATACGAACTCTCTATGCGAGTTGCTTGGTCTTTGATCACGTTTGTGACTATGCGAGTCGAGATTATTGCACGAATTTTGTCTTGGGTTTCGTCGGAGCACCGAGATACCCAACGCTTCGGTCCCAGTGTAGACTCCGTCCCCTACGAGCGAAGAAGGAGACAGCCACATGAAAGCCGCCATTTTCCACGGGCCTCATCAGCCCCTGACCATCGAAAACATCGACATCGACAAGCCCAAGGGCCACGAAGTGCTCGTCAAGACCATGGCCACCGGCGTTTGCCACAGTGACCTTCACTTTGTCGATGGCCTCTACCCGCTCCCGGCCCCCGCCGTCCTCGGCCACGAACCCGCCGGGATCGTCGAAGCCGTCGGCGACCAGGTTTCCTATGTGAAGCCCGGCGACCACGTCATCTGCTGCCTCTCGGTGTTCTGCGGGCAGTGCGAAATGTGCATCAGCGGCAGGCCCAACCTCTGCCGCGCGCCCGAACTGCGCCGCGGGCCGGGCGAGGCCCCGCGCCTCAGCTGGAACGGCAGCCCAGTCGGCCAGTTTGCCAACCTCGGCAGCTACGCCGAGAAGATGCTGCTCCACGAACACGCCGTCGTGAAGGTCCGCACCGACGTACCGTTCG
>JANPDX010000054.1:0-8154 GCA_031431695.1 Dehalococcoidia bacterium | reverse complement strand
GGGACTAACCCCTAGTTGACGAACGAATACGCGCAGGGGGTGGTCTGGACGAAGTTGAGGTTGTTGTTGGCTTTGTCCAGGGCGTTCTTCAACGCCTCCTGGGCCGCTCGGTTGGCGCCGGAGGCGACCGTGTTGGGGTACAGCCCCAGGGACGTGTTAGCGGCCGCCATCAGGTTGGTGATGCTGATAAAGCCGCTGCCGTCCCAGACGAGCGAGCCGCCGCTGACGATGCCAGCTTCAACGTTCAGTTGCATGGCCGCGAGCTGTGCTGACAGCATGTAGGCCATGTTGGTGGCGTTGGCACCGAGCAGCCATGTGCGGAACGCGGTGTAGGTGGCCGGGTCGAAGTTGGCGCCCGTCGCAGTGCGGAGGTTGAGGCCGCTGAGCAAGGCGAGCTCAGGGGCCACGCCCTCCGGGCCGTCGTTCATCTTGGCCTGGCCGTTCTTGTTGGACCAGTAGCCAAGGGTGTGGCCGCCGCCCGCGCCGAGGCAGACGTTGCCGAAGCTGTACTTGACGGTCGTATCCGTGTTGAGGTTCTGCGAGACACCGCCGGTCGTGACTTTCCAGGAGGTGCTGGGCAGGCCTTCCGTGGCGGTGTACGCACCCTTGGCGACGGTCGCGGTAACGCAGCCGTCATCGCCGGTGTAGTACGGCGCGCCATTGATGGTGATGAGCCAGCCCTTGAGCGGCACTTCGCCAGCATCCCAGTCACCCTGGGTGTCGGCGTCGTAGAACTTGCAGATGTTGACTTCGCAGAGAACGGTGACTTTGACGACGTGGTCGTCGCTGCCTGCATCGTCGCCGGCGTCGTGGGCTTTGAACGACGCGGTGTTGGTGAAGGTGAAGTCTTCGCAGGCCTTGCCGACCGCGGAGATCTTCAGCTTGTAAGTGAAGGTCTTCGGGGCGTCCTTTTCGCAAACACCGCCGAAAACAGTGTCGTCGGTCGTGTCGCCCGGCGTCCCGTTGTCGTCCCTGACCACGATGCAGACGTTGTACTTGCCAGTCGGGCCGCCGAAGGTTACGTCGACTGCGTCGGAGGAGAAGTCGGTGGTGTTCTCCGGGTCCGGTTCGGCGGCATTTCCGTCCTTGTCGTAATCGAAGTTCTGGAGCGTTGCCGTACCAGTGTTGGTGAGCGGGGTGAGGTCGGCGACGTCCGCGGAGTAGGTGCAGACCAGGTCTTTGCCGGCTGCGAGTGTGTAGGGGAAGGTGACGTTTTCGTCGTCCTCCTCACAAACAACGGTGACGGTATAGCCCGGAAGCAGGTCGCTGACGCTCTTGATGGTCGCTGGGATGAGCGCGGGGTTGTGGACCTTGATCTCGCCCTTGACTTTGATAGCCGAGTTCTCGCACGGAGCAACGAGGGACACGGTGACCGTGTACTCGACATCTGCTACTTCGCCGGGCTTGAGCGTCAGCTTGTCGGTCGCGCTGGTCTTGGTGATGTCCCAATCGCAGGTGCGGTCGTAGCTGGTGTTGGCCGTCTTGGTGACGACAAGCTCGTTGCAGTTAACCTTGACCGTGGCGCCCGCGGACTTGCCGGTTTCCTTGATGGTGGCGGTGTTCTTGTGCTCGCCCTCGTCGGCGTATTCGCCATCGACCTCGGTGCAGGCGAACTCAGAGGAGTACGTCCAGGTCTTGTCGATGGCCGTTGGCGCAGCCTGGGGGCCGGCTGAGTTGGTGTCGTCCACGGTCACTTCGTTGTCGCCAACGATGGTCGGGTCGGCAGCGAAGTTGTAGCCGGCGGGACCGGTGAACTTGTCACCATCGGACGTTACGGTCGCGACGTTGGTGCCGGAAGCGGGCAGGGTGTCGCCGAGGTTGGCGGTGTAGTCGCAGGTGATGCTGTCGTCTACCGCCAGAACGACAGAGCCGCCGACCGGGTCAACCGTCTGCAGCGCTTCATTCTTGCAATTGGTGATGACCGCGGTCGGGAGCGAGTCCGTCAGGCCGCTAACCGTGCCGGCCGCGGTGCCATTGTTTTCGATGGTGATCTGGCCGGAAACGATGAAATCGCTGTCGGTGGTGGTCTTCTTGACTTCGACCGTCCACTCAACGTCGTGGGAGTCACCCTTGAACATGTCGATGGTCGTGGGCGTCACGGTCTTGGTGATATCCCACTCGTATGTGCGGGTGTACGAGCCGGTCGCGGTCTTGCGGACGGCGATTTCGGCCTGGGGCGGGTCGACGGGGCCGTTCCAACAGAAAACGACGTGGCTCAGACCCGCAGGACTGCCGCTCGAGTTGTTAGGGGTGATGAGGCCGGTGTCGGCGAGAGCGCCGTCAGGCGTGTAGTAATAGACGTTCGCTGCGCTGCTGCCCTTCACGATCACCGCCAGGATCGGGAATGTTGATGTCCAGTCGATGCCGTTGTCGTCTACATTTTCGGTGACCGTGATGGTCCCGCCGTTGACGCCGAACGCGCCGGAAGGATCCGCCTCCAGCCCGCCAACGTCACCAGCGAACGGCTTGAAGCCGAACAGGAAACCACGGGCCCCACAGGTCGGGTTGCCGTCGGCCCACACGGGCTCGACATGTTCTGCTTGGGCAGTCCGGCTCGCAAGCGCCGTCGCCATCGCGCCGAAAACCGCCAGCAGCGCGAACGCTACCAGCAGCCATTGGCGGCTTTTTGATTTTCCATGTAATGCAAGTGTCATCTGGTGTTTCTCTCCATGTCAGGGGTGCTACCCCTGGGGTTTACGTGTGTCTGGCGCATGTGGCGCCGGTGGTTTTATGGGGTTTTCCCCTATAGCCGGGGCACACCCGGAAGGTTTTTGATCTGTGTACCGTCGCGGCTCAACTCCCCAACGGGACGGGTGTTCGCTCTTTCGGTACCCCGCTTTTTCGCTCTGTGTCGGTCCCTCGTGTTTCTCACCGTCCTGGTGGCGCGGCGTCCGCCGCATAGCGGCGCTGTGCTTGCCGGGAGAATGTGGGGTTGCGGGAAGGACCCGGGCCACTCCACGTCCACCGGATGTCTCCCGGAATGGTACCCGGGTGAGTTGCTGAACCGTAGCAGGAATTCCGTATGAATCTGTTAACTACGTCTCAGTTCTCGAAATTTCGTTGCTGTTTGGCGGCCTGAAGGCCGGGCGCGCGGCGAAGGTTTCGAGCCAGTTCGCGGTTTTGCTTGCAAAGGCAACTCCTCGCTTGTGCCCCGGAGGGCAGCGGGTTTCCCAGCAGGCCAGCGAGTGCATGGGCGGTGGTGTCGCGCTCGAACCGGAATCCCGGTCCAGGGTGGCTCCCCCGCTCACGACCCTTTGGTGGGCCGGGCCTTTCGAGATGTCGAGGGGAGTTTGCCTGATTATTACGCAAAGTCCACTACAAATTTACCGGACGGTAAAGTTGGCGGGTGTGGCTCGCTTCGCCCGAGTGGTTTCGCCCGCATTAACGCGGGGGCATCTGATTTGGTGCGTACCTTTCGCCGAGGCCCGGCTGTCAAGGAGGGCACACCCCGTAGGCCGTAGGCGCGAACCCTCACCCCCTCTCCGACTGAAGAGGGAGAGGCGAGAACGGACTGGTAGCCGCGCGCCACCGGGGGCGCTCAGGCCCGGCGAGGGCAAGTGCCGAAGTAGGCGATAGGCGATAACTTTCGAGGACTCGGGTCTAGCAATTCGGCTTGAAGCGGGTACACTCCTCGCCTCAGACACTTCGGGAGGTGTTATGGAAGTTACGGGCGAACATCGCTTTTCGGCATCCCGCCAGGCCGTCTGGCAGGCGCTGCTGGACCCCCGCGCACTGCAGGCTTCGATGCCGGGGTGCGAGAAGTTCGTGGAAGTCGGCCCGCGATCCTACGACCTGACGATCAAGGTCGGTATCGCGGCTATCAAGGGTACCTACACCGGGAACGTGAAGGTCGCCGACCCAATTGAGAACGAGTCGTACCGGCTGGTGGTTAGCGGTAGTGGAACGCCGGGCAGAGTACAGGGCGATGCAAAGTTAATGCTTTCGGACGATGGCACGGGGACGCTTGTAAAGTACGCGGGCGAAGTGAAGGCGCAGGGGGCGATCGCCCGGCTTGGCAGCAGGCTCCTCGGCGGCACAGCCAAACTCATGATCGGGCAGTTTATGAAGGGTATGGAAAAGCAGGTCGAAGCGCGCGGGTAAGTGGTCCCGCAAACACACGTCTTTAAGCACGTCTTTAAGAAGGAGGTGGCCATCATGGCCAACCAGGTTTCAATCAAGCTGAAGGTCAACGGCTCGGAGCAGGCCGCTGAGGTCGCCCCGCGCACGTTGCTCGTGCATTTCCTGCGCGAGCAACTGGGGCTGACGGGTACGCACATTGGCTGCGACACCACACAGTGCGGCGCATGCACGGTGATGGTGGATGGCAAGAGCGCGAAGTCGTGCACACTCTTCGCCGTACAGGCGGACGGTTCCGACGTCACGACAATCGAAGGGATTGGCGCGGGCGGGGAGTTGCACCCCATGCAGGAAGGGTTCTGGGAAGAGCACGGCCTGCAGTGCGGCTATTGCACCCCGGGAATGATCATCTCCGGCATCCACCTGCTGAACGAGAACAAGAACCCGAGCGATCAAGAGATTCGCGAAGGCATCAGCGGCAACTTCTGCCGATGCACGGGCTACCAGCACATCGTCAGCGCCATCAAATACGCGGCGAAAAAGGGGTAAGCACCATGTCAGTAGTTACTCCGAAGATGATCGGGACGCGCGTGAAGCGTCGTGAAGACCCACGCCTTATTACGGGCAAAGCCACCTATGTGGACGACATCAAGCTGACCGGGATGCTGCACCTGGCGTTCAAGCGCAGCGATATCGCCCACGGGATTATCAAGAGCATCGATGTCACAGCGGCCAAAGCCATGCCGGGCGTCGAGCTGGTGATCACGGGCGCGGAACTCAAGGAGTTCTTGCCACCGATGCCGATTGGGACGCCGTTTCCTTCACCAGACCACTATTCGGTGGCTGTGGATCGTGTGCGGTACCAGGGCGAACCGGTCGCGGTTGTGGTCGCCTCGGATCGCTACCTGGCCCGCGATGCGGCGGACGCGATCCTGATCGAATACGAGATGCTGCCTGCGTCGATCGACGTTGAAGTTTCGATGCAAGGGAAGAAGGGCATCATCCACGAAGCGTTCCCGAACAACCTGGCGGTGCCGTACGTCCCGGGTGGGACCGGTGTCGATCCCGTGGCCGGGATCGTGGACAACACGGCCGTGGATAACGCATTCGCCGAAGCCGACTTCGTGCTTTCGCAGCGGATGATGAACCACCGGCTCGCGCCGACCGCGATGGAAGGCCGTGGCGTGGTCGCGCACTATGAGCCGGGCAAGGATCACCTGACCATCTGGAGTTCGACCCAGAACCCGCACATCCTGAAGACGTTCATCGCGGCCCTTACCGGCACGCCAGACAACCAGGTTCGGGCTATCGCCCCGGAAGTGGGCGGCGGCTTCGGGTGCAAGATCAATATCTATGGCGAGGACTACGTCGCGGCGGCGCTTTCGAAAAAGCTCGGCAAGCCGCTGAAGTGGATTGAAGACCGCTCGGAAGCGTTCCAGGCGACGATTCACGGCCGCGACATCCTTGCTTACGTGGATATCTGCGGCAAGAACGACGGCAAGGTCACCGGGCTCAAGATCAAGCTGATCGCCGACATCGGCGCGTACAACATGATCCTGACGGCGGCGATCCCGACGCTCACAATGCTGATGCTGAACGGCACGTACAACATCCCGGCGATTCGGGCCGAGCTGACGGAAGTGTTCACGAACAAAATGCCAACGGATGCCTATCGCGGCGCCGGACGGCCAGAGGGCACCTACTTCGTCGAGCGGGCGATGGATATGGTCGCCCGGCACCTGAAGATGGACCCGGCGGAGGTGAAGCGGAAGAACTTCATCCAGCCCGACCAGTTCCCGTTCACAACGCAGATGGGCGCTATCTATGACTCAGGCGATTACGAGAAGGCCTTGAACCTCGCGTTGAAGAATGCGAACTGGGAAGGCATGAAGGCTGAGCGCGACCGGGCACGGGCCGATGGCCGAATCGTCGGAATTGGACTCGCCTTCTACGTGGAAGTGTGCGGCCTTGGGCCCTCATCGTCGCTACCGACGGGGGGCTGGGAGTATTCCAGTGTCACCATCGAGCGCAGCGGCAAGATTACCGCGACGACGGGCGCTTCGCCGCACGGTCAGGGCAATGAGACCACATTCTCCCAGATGCTCGCCGACCAATTCGGCGTACCGATGGGCGATGTCACCATCCTCCACGGCGATACCGGCGTGGTGAAACAGGGCATTGGGACGTTCGGCAGCCGCTCCCAGGCGGTTGGCGGCACGGTTCTGATGAAGGCCGGCGAAAAGGTGAAGGACAAGATGGCCAAGTTCGCGGCGGCCATGATGAACTCGAACGAAGAGATGGATACCAGCGAGATGATATTCGAGGGCGGTCGCATCTTCGCCAAGGGCTCACCGGGAACCTCGGTCGGTTTCGGGGATGTGGCGGCGTTCGCATACGTGCCGGTGCCGCTGCCCGCGGGACTCGACCCCGGGCTTTCGGACCAGGCGTTCTGGGAGCCTTCGAACAACACGTACCCGTTTGGTTGCCATATCGCCATGCTCGAAATCGACCGCGATACCGGTGAACCAACGTTGCTGAAGATGGTCGCAGTCGATGACTGCGGCACGGTTATCAACCCGCTCATCGTTGAAGGGCAGGTCCACGGCGGGCTCGCCCAGGGGATTGGCCAGGCGATGATCGAGGAAGTCGTTTACGACGAGGACGGCCAACTCCTGACGGGTTCGTTCATGGACTACGCCATCCCCCGGGCTACGGACTTCCCGTGGTTCGAACTGGACAAGACGGTCACGCCAACGCCGGTGAATCCGCTCGGGGCGAAGGGCGTAGGCGAGGCCGGTACGCTCGGTTCGACGCCGTGCATCGTGAATGCCGCCGTGGACGCGCTCAGCGGCTTCGGGGTCACGCACATCGACATGATGCTCCGGCCTGAAAAGCTCTGGCGCATCATGAATGAAGGGGGCAAGTAATGATCCCGGAAGAATTCGAATACAAACGGGCGGCCACGCTCGACGAAGCCATCGCCCTGTTAAAGCAGTCCGGCGGCGAGGGCAAGTTCCTCGCCGGTGGGCACAGCCTCATCCCACTGATGAAACTCCGGCTGAGCGAGCCCGGCGTGCTCATCGATATTTCGCGGATTCCCCAACTGCAGGGGATCAGCGAGAAGGACGGCAAGATCCAGGTTGGCGCGGCGACTTCGCATTCGGATGTGGTGAACTCCGACCTGATTCGCCGGCTTTGCCCGGTGGTCAGCGAGTGTGCAAAGGAGATCGGGGATCCCCAGGTACGCAACCGCGGGACAATGGGCGGTTCGCTGGCCCACTCAGACCCGTCGGCGGACTACCCGGCTGTAATGGTGGCACTGGACGCGGAGATTCATCTCAAAGGCCCGGGCGGCTGGCGCGCGGTTAAAGCCAACGACTTCTTCCAGGGCATGTTCACAGTCGACATGGCCGAGGACGAGATCATCGCGGCCGTGCAATTCGCTCCCGCGAAGAACGCGGCCTACGCGAAGTTGCACCAGCGGGCCTCGCATTACGCCATCGTCGGTGTCGCCGCCGTGCTGGAGATGGATGGGCGCACGTGCAAGTCGGCGAGGATCGGCCTGACCGGGGCTTCCACGCACGCGCAGCGGCTTCCAGGTGTCGAGGCGGCGCTGGCAGGCAAGGAACTCACGCAGGCGAACATCGATGCGGCGGCGGCAGTCGCGGCAGACGGGCTTGAGGACGTGAACAGCGACATCCATGCCTCGGAGGCCTATCGCAAGGCGATGGTGAAAGTGTTCACTCGCAGGGCAATCGAAAAGGCCGCCAACCGCTAATAGTCGACCCAGGCGCTCGAAATCAGAGGACCCGCAGTGATGCGGGTCTCTCGCTTTGCGGGACAACTCGTCTGACGACGTTCACGCAAACGTGAAGTTCGCACTGTAGAATTCGCCCTCACCACCATCGCGGAGCACGCTCGAATGCCAACTACTACTGACAAATATGAGGGGATGGTCGCCGAGACCGTCACCATTCCCGGTCAAAACGGAGACATGATTCACGCCTACTACGCGCGGCCCACGGGCGCGGGGCCGTTCCCCGGCATCGTCTGGATCCACCACTTTCCAGGCTGGGA
>JANPDX010000053.1:0-5215 GCA_031431695.1 Dehalococcoidia bacterium | reverse complement strand
CATCAAGACGGATGGGCTCGACCAGCAGGGGCTGGCGCGCGTGCAGCGTGAGGCCCAGGCGATGGCCAAGCTCGGCGACCACCCCCACGTCGTCACGATCCACGACGTCGGCGATGACAACGGCCAGCCGTACATCGTCAGCCAGTACATGTCCGGTGGCGCGGTGGACGGCCTCGAACTGCCGCTGCCCGTGGAGCGCACCCTGGAGATCGCGAAGGGCGTCTGCAGGGGACTGGCGTACGCCCACGCCCACCGCGTGGTCCACCGCGACCTCAAGCCGGGCAATGTCTGGCTGTCTTCCGATGGCACCGCGCAGATCGGCGACTTCGGCCTCGCCGTTGCCTTCGAACAGTCCCGCCTGACGATGCAGGGGATGCTTGTCGGCACCGTCGCCTACATGCCGCCGGAACAGGCGCTCGGCGGCGACGTGACGGCCAAGGCCGACCTCTACTCCCTCGGCTGCATGCTCTACGAAATGATCACCGGCAGACCGCCCTTCGTCAGCGACAACCCGACGGCGGTCATCTCCCAGCACATCAACACACCGCCGGTCGCCCCGTCATGGCTCTCGGACTCCTGCCCGGAGGCACTGGAAGAGATTGTCCTGCGCCTGCTGGCGAAAGACCCGGCCGAGCGGCCCGCGAACGCCGAAGAAGTACTGGCCGCGCTCGAACGCGTTGACCCCGCCGAAAAGTCGGCCAGCCACTCGGACTCGAATATCCTCGACCGGCTGGCGCTGGGCGTGTTCGTCGGCAGGGAGCACGAACTGGAGCGGCTGCGCAAGGCGTTCGATAACGCCGACGCGGGCCACGGCGGACTGGTGATGCTGGTTGGCGAGCCGGGCATCGGCAAAACGCGCACCACGCAGGAACTGGAGACGTACGCCAAAATGCGGGGCGCGACCGTGCTCTGGGGGAGGACGCACGAATCCGCGGGCGCGCCGCCCTACTTCCCCTGGCTGCAGGCCGGTGGACAGTACGCCGCCGCCCACGCCGAAGACCTCGCGACAATCATTGGTCCGAACATTCAGCCTGACGCGATCGCCGAGCTGACGCGGATCTTTCCGTGGCTCGTTGGGCCGACCGTCGGCGTGCCCGCGCCAATCGACGACCCCGAGGTGGCGCAATTCCGGCTGTTCGACGCCTACACGCAGTACCTCAAGGCGATCGCCGCGCAGGGGCCGCTCGTCGTTGCGATCGACGACCTCCACTGGGCGGATAAGCCGACCCTCCAGCTGCTGCGCCACATCGCCCGCGAACTGTCGCGCACGCGCATCCTGGTCGTTGGCAACTACCGCGACACCGACATCACCCGCCAGTCGGCCCTCTCCGAGACGCTCGCATCGCTGAACCGCGAGAGCGGCTTCGACCGCATCGTGTTGCGTGGACTCTCGAAGGAAGAAGTTGGCGCCTACATCAAGGCGCGAGCCAACGTCGAGCCGAAACGCGAAGTGCTCGACCGGATCTTCGAGGAGACCGAGGGCAACGCCTTCTTCCTGAGCGAGGTCGTCAACCTGATGGCCCAGGAAGGCTCGCTGACAAAGACCTCGATCTCGGATATCGCTATCCCCGACGGCGTCAAAGAGGCGCTGGGGCGGCGATTGAACCGGCTCTCGGAGGAGACGAACGACCTGCTCCAGGTGGCAGCGATCATCGGGCGCGACTTCACGTACGACACGCTCACCCTGCTCGGCGAGCGTGACGAAGACGCGCTCCTCAAGATGATCGAGGAAGCACTGGACGCCCGGGTGATCGAGGAGACGGAGCAGGCCGGGCGCTACCGCTTCACCCACGCCCAGATGCAGGAGACGCTCTTGGCCGAGCTCTCGACGACCCGGCGGGTGCGGCTGCAGGGGCAGGTGGGCGAGGCCCTCGAAAAGCGCTACGGCGCGAAAGCGGACGAACGAGCAGCGCGCCTTGCCCAGCACTTCGCCGAAGCCTCAACACTGTCCCCGCGCTTCTCAGAGAAGGCAGCACGTTACTCGGCGATCGCCGGGCGTGAGGCGATGGCGCAGTCCGCCTACCAGGAGGCCGCCCGCCACTTCCGCGCCGCGCTCTCCGCCCGCGAGGGGCAGGAGATGGACGATGACCTCGCCCGCCTGCTCTTCGACATGGGGAAGGCCTGCGACGCGAACATCGAGTACCGGGAGGCGTGGCGCTGCTTCCGCCAGGCGTTCGCCCATTACGCAGGGACGGGACGGGTTGCCGAGGCCGTTGACCTGGCGGTGTTCGCTGGTTCCAGCGCGCCCTACCTCGCTCGGACCCAGACGGGGATGATCGAGCGGGTGCTGGAGCTGGTCGAGGAGGGTTCCGCCGAGTACGGCCGTCTCAACGCAGCCCTGGGCCACTCCGTCGGCATGCTGGGGGACGATGCCCGCGCCCAGGAGGCGTTTGCGCGGGCGGGTGAGGTGGCCGCCCGATTGGGCTTACCCCGTCTCGAACTCGCCGGGCAGAAACTCGAGATGGTTGTGGACGGGTTCAACGGGCGCATGGACACGTACATAGCGAAAGCAGAACGCGTGATCGAACTGGCGCGCCAGCTTGACGACCCGGGCGCCGAATTCCTGGGACTCTTCCACGCGTCTGGCAAGTTCTTCATCGGTGACATGGCTGGTGGGAGCGCCCACGCGCATGCCGCGCGGGCGCTGGCCGAACGCTCACGCGTGGGGGGAAGGATCGTCGCTGCCGCTCATTTGCAGGCCTGGGTCGCTCTCTTGAGTGGCGACTGGGCCGGGGCGCGGACGGCGCTGGAGCGTGGTCTGGAACTCGGTCCGCGCGATGAGCGCTTACTCTGGCATATGGCCAGCATGCTGCTCTTGCTCGGCGACAAGGCCGCGGCCGAGGAGTACATCGCACGCCTCGTCGAGGTCGCGGGCGCGACCGCCGGTCCCACGCTCCACAACGCGCTCGTGACGGTTCTTGTTCCGACTTCGAGGTTCCTCGCTGGCCGGGCTGCTGACGGGCGGGTCATGGCCCAGGCCGTCCAGGCTGTGCTCTCGTCGCCGGTGCCAGCCACGCCACTCATCGCGGGTTACGCGCGCCAGGGACTGGCGATGGACGCGTTTCTCGACAACGAACCCGAGGCAGCACAGGCCCAGTTCGATGCCCTTCAGCAGTTTCGGGGCCAGGTCTGGACGGTTCCCGCTGTAGACCATGTCCTCAGCCTCCTGCTGCTCACGCTTGGCCGGCGCGACGACGCCATCGATGGGCTGGAGGGCGCGCTGGTGGTGCTGGGCAAGGGCTATTGGCCGGGCTACGCCTGGGCGGCCTACGACTGCGCCCGCGTCCGGCTCGAGCGCAACGCACCGGGAGACCGCCAGAGGGCGCGCGCCCTGATAGACGACGCCCTGGGACACGCCCGCACGCTCGGCATGAAGCCGCTCATCGAACGGCTCCTGACGCTCAAGCTGCAGGACCAGGGCATCGGCACGACCGGCGACATCTTCACCTCCATCGTCGCCGTCTCTGCCACCGTCCAGCGCGACCGCCCGGACCTCTCCATCCACGCCGCGCCCGACGGCACTGTCACGCTCATGTTCTCCGATATCGAGAACTCGACTCCCTTGAACGAGCAGATGGGCGACGCGAAGTGGATGGACGTGCTGCGCGCCCACAACGCCGTCATCGAGGCCCAGGTGAAGGCGCACAACGGCCACGTCGTGAAGACCATGGGTGACGGCTACATGGTCGCCTTCAAGAGCGCCGCCGATGGACTGAAGTGCGCCATCGCGGTGCAGCGGGCCCTCACCCCCGCCCCCTCTCCCGACGCTGCGGGAGAGGGGAGCCCGAGCGCTGTGCGGGTTCGTATCGGGCTACACACGGGCGAGATGGTTCGCGAGGGAGACGATTTCTTCGGGCGCCACGTCAACCTGGCGGCGCGGGTCGCCGGACACGCTTCCGGTGGCGAGATATTCGTCTCAGGCGTCGTCCGCGAACTGGTCAGCGGCCAGCCCTTCGCCTTCGATGACGCGGGCGAGCGCCCGATGAAAGGCTTCGAACAGCCCATGCAGGTCTGGGCGGCACGCTGGCAAGAGGCCTGAAGGGTCTTACCTGGGCGACCCGGCATACGCGGGATGTCTCGCTCGTGCGGTCGATCCGCTTGCTGCCGCGCGCGGTTCCCTTACCTATCGCAGATCGTTGGTCTAATACCGCGACCACTGCCAGGAGCGGCCCAACGGCAGGCGCAGGAACACCAGGTCGTGCGACTTGCCATCGTGGCCCCGGACTGCGTCGGTAATCGTCCCGGCTTCGACCCCGCCGAGCGCCCGCACGGCCTTCAGTGCGTCTTCCTGGACGTCCCGCACGAACTCCCCCTGGACCGATTCCAACTCTGCGTCCCAGGCGATGTCAATCAGTTCGCGGAGCAACGCCGTGCCGACGCCGCGGTCGCGATACGCCGGGTCAACGACTATGCGCACGGCAGCGTAGTGGCTTCGTGCGTCGCCACGGTGGCGAATCAGCAGCCCATCGGCGCAAATCCGGTCACCATCGAAGGCGAGCAGCGGAAGCGCGCGGTCGTAGTCGAGGTGCTCGGCCCAACCGTCGATCACGACCGCGGAAACGACATCGTCCTTCAGGAAGTAGCGTTCTTCATCGGGGACATGGCGGAAGAACGTGAGCAGCGCCGAAGCGTCCTCGCGGACCATTGGCCGTACGCTGACGGGCGGCCCGTCTGATACGCGCACCTGCTTCGGATACGCCGATAGTTTGTAGACGGCCATCTGGTGCTCCTTGGCCGGCGCCCGGCGCCAGCAATCCACGTTCGCAGCGTGCGCTTCGTAGGCGTCCCCCGGCAACGGCCGGACGGCCCAACTCGGCGTGCCCCACCGGCCAAAAGAGGAAGGGAGCGGAGGGTGAGGCGCGCGCGGCATGACTGCAAACACGCGCGGCCTGTACGCTTCGGGTATGGATGCATCGGAACGTGTACAGCAGTCGCTCGAAGCGCTCGGTCTGCCGGGGCACGTGCGCGTTTTCGATGGCGAGAGCACGCACACCGCCCAGGAAGCAGCCACGGCGGTCGGTTGCGAACTGGGCCAAATCGTGAAGACACTGTTCTTCATGGCCGCCGGCCGGCCGACGATGGCGCTCGTCGCTGGAGACCGCCAGGTCGACACGGGCTTGCTGGCGGACCTGGTGGGCGTGGGCCGCAAGAAACTGAAGATGGGGACACCGGACGAGGTGTTCGAGACCACCGGTTACCGGGTCGGCGGGGTCGC
>JANPDX010000052.1:0-3550 GCA_031431695.1 Dehalococcoidia bacterium | reverse complement strand
TGCACGCCAGGGTCGAACAACTCGCCGGCTTTGCCGACGCGGTCGCGGTCTAGCATCGAATGCGGGCCGTAATCCAGCGCGTATCCAGTGCTTCGGTGAGTGTCGATGGCACACTGATCTCCGCGATAGGCCCGGGCTTCGTGGTTTTCCTTGGTATCGCGACAACCGACACCTCGCGCGACGCGCAGCGACTGGCCGCCAAGATCCTCAAGCTTCGCGCCTTCGAAGATGAATCCGACCGCATGAACCACGACCTTCTGGGCGCAAATGGAGAAGTGCTCTGCGTCAGCCAGTTCACGCTCCACGCGGACCTCCGCCGAGGGAATCGGCCTTCCTTTGACCGGGCAGCCAAACGCGAAGTTGCCGAACCGCTCTACGAGCAGTCTTGCGATGCCATCCAGGCGGCCGGTGTCCCCTGCAAGCGCGGCGCTTTCGGCAGCGAGATGTCGGTTGAGCTGGTTAACGACGGTCCCATGACGCTGGTGTTGGACACCGAGGACTTCGACAAGCCTCGGCGTGCTTGACCGCAACGAGCACAGCGCCGCAACGTTTCCACTTACCACCCGCCGGAGATGCTTTCGATGCGCATGAGCAAGTTGATGCTGAAGACCTTACGAGAGGCGCCCTCGGAGGCCGAACTTGCGAGCCACAAGCTGCTGCTTCGTGCCGGGTTGGTCACTTCTTTCGCGGCCGGCTTGTACGCATTCACACCACTCGGATGGCGGGTACTGCGTCGCATCGAAAACATCATCCGCACGGAAATGGACCGTACCGGCGCCCAGGAAGTCCGGCTCCCCGAACTCAATCCCGTCGAGCTCTGGGAACAGTCCGGTCGCGCGGGCACCATGGGCCAAACCCTTTTCCGGCTTTCTGATCGGAAGGAGCGCGGGTTCGTGCTTGGGCCTACGCACGAAGAGGGCATGAGCTTCCTCGCCTCGCGCCACATCCAGAGCTACCGCGACTTGCCGGTGACCCTGTACCAGATAGAGACGAAGTTCCGGGACGAACCACGGCCTCGCGGGGGCCTCGTCCGCCTTCGCGAATTCACGATGAAAGACGCGTACAGCTTCGATGCTGATTGGGAAGGGCTCGATGCATCTTATGCGACAGCCTACGCCGCCTACGTCCGAATCTTCGCGCGGGCCGGCGTGCCGGTGATTCCGGTGGCAGCCGACTCGGGCGCCATCGGCGGAAAAGAGAGCCAGGAGTTCGTGTTCATCACCGATGATGGCGAGGACGAAATTCTGCTGTGCCCGGGATGCGGGTACGCAGCCAATGCGGAGAAGGCCGACTTCACGCCTCCGGCAGCGATGGATGCTCAACCGGCGCCGATGGAGAAAGTGGCTACCCCCGGTCAGAAAACCATCGCCGACCTGGCCCGGTTCCTTGGCGCCGAAGAGCGCCAGACGGTGAAAGCGGTCTTCTACAAGGTTGACGGCGAACCGGTGTTCGTGGCCATACGGGGAGACCTGGACGTCAACGAAACAAAGCTAAAGAACGCGCTCAAGGCACAGGATGTCGACCCGATGGACGAAGCGATGGTTAAGCGCCTCGGACTGGTGGCGGGGTCGGCTTCAGCAGTCGGCTTAACGGGAATGAAGATCGTCGCGGACCCAAGCGCGGTCGAGGCCACCAACCTCGTCGCAGGAGCGAACGAAGACGGCTTCCACTACATCAACACGAACCACGGCCGCGATTGGAAAGCGGATGTCGTGGCGAACATCGGGCTGGCACGCGCGGGAGACTCTTGCGCGACATGCGGCGCCGGGCTCGAAGTTCGGCGTGGCATGGAAATGGGCCATGTCTTCAAACTCGGAACGGTGTATTCGGAGTCCATGGGCGTGCAGTTCCTGGACGATTCCGGCGAACGCCATCCCTGTGTGATGGGGTGCTACGGGATTGGTGTCGAGCGGATGCTCGCTGCGATTATCGAAGCAAACCACGACGACAACGGCATTATCTGGCCCTCCGAAGTCGCTCCGTACGATGCCCATGTCGTGGTACTCAATGGTGACCAGGAAGCGGTCGCCGAGGCCCTCACAACATTCGAAGCGGCTCTTGATGGCGCTGGACTGTCTGCCCTCATCGATGACCGTCCGGACTCGGCGGGGATCAAGTTCAAGGATGCGGATCTGCTCGGCATGCCCGCCCGCGTGACCCTCAGTCCACGAGCCCTGGAAAAGGGTGGGGCTGAGTTCCGAGTACGGCGCACCGCGGAGACCTCCATCGTCGCGCTGGCAGATGTAGTTGCCGCCGTACGGGCCGCGAACGCCGGCTAAGCCCGGTTCGCCTCGATCCGTATACTGATCCGTATTCATCCATCCGCGTGCTTCCCGGCACGTCGATCGAGGTTCCCATGGCTCACACCGCCCCACATCAACCATCGCTGTTTTCTCCTGAAGCGCTATCCACGCTTTCGCGGTCTCTCCATGGATGGGAAGAAGGTCCGCTCGCGAAAACGCTGCAGCGGCAACCAGAACGCGACGAAGTCTTCGCGACCAGTTCACAGGGAGTGGAGCGGCTCTACACGCCGCTCGACATCGCGGACCTCGACTACGACCGGGACCTCGGACTGCCCGGAGAGTACCCGTTCACGCGGGGCGTCCAGCCAACCATGTACCGCGGGCGATATTGGACCATGCGCCAGTACGCGGGCTTCGGCACCGCGGAAGAGTCCAACCAGAAGTTCCGCTACCTTCTGGGCCAGGGTCAGACCGGCCTCTCCGTCGCATTCGACCTCCCGAGCCAACTGGGCTACGACTCTGACGACCCGCTGGCGATCGCCGAAGTAGGACAAGTCGGCGTGGCAATCGACTCGCTCTACGACATGGAGACCCTGTTCGAACGCATCCCGATGGACAAAGTCTCGACAAGCATGACGATCAACGCCCCCGCGGCTGTGATGCTCGCGATGTACATCGCCGCTGGCGAGAAGCAGGGCGTGAGTCCGGAGAAACTGAATGGCACGGTCCAGAACGACGTCCTCAAAGAGTACGTCGCGCGCGGCACCTACATCTTCCCGCCGGGGCCGAGCGTCCGCCTCGCCGCCGACATCATGGCGTACTGCGCCCGGAGTGTTCCCCAGTGGAACACCATCTCGGTGAGCGGGTACCACATTCGCGATGCTGGCTCGACGGCGGCACAGGAGATTGGTTTCTCCTTCGCGAACGCCCGCGCCTACATCGAAGCCGCCCTCGAACGGGGCCTGGATATCGATGAGTTCGCGCCGCGCATCTCGTGGATCTTCAACACCCACAACAACTTCTTCGAAGAAATTGCCAAGTACCGGGCGCTCCGTCGTTTGTGGGCGCGGATGTTGAAGGAGCGTTACGGCGCGAAAGACCCCCGCTCGATGATGCTTCGTACGCATACCCAGACGGGTGGAAGCACGTTGATGGCCCAGCAACCGGAGAACAACATCGTGCGTGCGTCCATCCAATCCCTGGCTGCGGTGCTCGGCGGCGTCCAGAGCATCGCCCTGAGCTGTTTCGACGAAGCCCTGGCTCTGCCCACCGATGACGCCCAGCGCATCGCGCTACGCACCCAACAG
>JANPDX010000051.1:0-5113 GCA_031431695.1 Dehalococcoidia bacterium | reverse complement strand
CTGGTTGAGATACCAGGTCAGGATCTCTTCCTTCGTGTAGTCATTCGTCAGTTCCACGGCGTATACGATCTCGCGGAGTTTGCGGTCGAGCGTCCGTTCGGCGGTTACGCACCGCGTCGGGTCATCCGTTACGTTGATGCTGGGGCAGATGTAGACGTTCTTGATGAGCTGCTGCGTGATGGAAGAACCGCCGGTGCCACTACCGAATTTGTCGAGCACATAGTTTTCGTAGGCTGCGCGGGCGAGCCCGCTGAAGTTGATCCCGGGGTTTTCCCAGAAGGAGTTGTCTTCGGTGGAGACTGTGGCGGCGATCAGGTGCGGGGAGATCTCTGAAAGCGGCACTGGCTCCAGGAGCTGCGCGTCCAGGTTGGTGAGCCGGCCGAGGAGCACCGCATTGGGGCCATCGGGCCCGTTGCGGTCGTAGATTTCGGTAAGGCCGACGTTTCGCTGCTGCAGCTTCTCCTCAATCGGGACGTAGTCGTGGGCGTAGGAGTTGTACGTCGCGAACAGCGCGCCGAGCGCGGCCGCCGCACAGACCGACCCCAGCCCAATGAGGCTGACCAGGGCGATGAGAATCGGCCGGGCACCCGAGCCGCGATGCTTGCGGCGAGCCTGCGAACGCCGGCGTGTAATCAAGGAACTCAAAGGTCGCCCCAAAAGCGGAGCGGCTTAGCGCCCGGGCAATCCAAAATCCAAAATCCAAAATCCAAAATCGCCAACATCCCGTTCACCCTACCAAACCCGCGAGTTAAGGCGTTCACTTAGCCTTTCCGCTTTCCTCTTTGCGCTTTTCTCTTACGCTTGCTGCATGGCGCTCACCTCCGAAGAAGTCCTCCACATCGCGCGGCTGGCACGAATTGCCGTGACCGATGCCGATGTCCAGCGGTTTACCGCGCAGCTTTCTGGAATCCTCGAACATTTCGCGGCCCTCACCGCGGTCGATACCGAAGGCATTGAGCCGACGGCACACCCGCTTCCTCTTTCCAACGTCATGCGTGCTGATTTGGTTGGACCTTCATTGACACAGGCGGAGGCGCTGGCCAATGCGCCGTTAACCGAAAACGGCTACGTGCGCGTCCGGGCAGTGCTCGAATGAGCGAACTCTGGCGGCTGACCGCCCACGAGGCGCACGAAAAGCTGCGCGCGAAAGAGATCTCGTCGGTCGAACTGACGCAGTCGGTGCTCGGTCGCATGGCCGAGGTCGAGCCGAAGGTGCATGCGTACATCACGACCACCCCAGAAGTGGCCCTGCAACAGGCGAAAGAAGCCGACGCGAAGTACGCCTCGGGAACGGCTACGCCGCTCACCGGAATCCCGGTTGCGGTGAAGGACCTGATAGTCACGAAGGGCACGCGCACGACGGCCGGTTCGAAGATCCTCGAGAACTTCATCCCGCCCTACGACAGCCATGTGTACGAACAGCTTCGCAAAGCCGGCGCGGTGATGGTCGGCAAGGCGAATATGGACGAATTTGCGATGGGTTCGAGCACCGAACACAGCGCCTACGGGCCGACGCACAACCCCTGGAACCTGGACCTGGTGCCCGGCGGATCCTCGGGCGGCTCGGCCGCGGCGGTTGCCGCGGGCGAGTGTCTCGTGAGCCTCGGGAGCGACACCGGTGGTTCGATCCGGCAGCCCGCCGCCCTCTGCGGCGTTGTTGGCCTGGACCCGACCTATGGACGTGTCAGCCGCTTCGGAATCGTCGCGTTCGGGAGCTCACTGGACCAGGTGGGGCCTATCGGCCGCGATGTTGAAGACGTTGCGACGATGCTGCAGTGCATCGGCGGGCACGACCCGCGCGATAGCACGAGCAACCCGGCGCCAATGCCGGATATGCGCCACTACCTCGGCCGCGACATCAAGGGAATGAAGGTGGGGGTGCCGCGCGAGTACTTCATCAGCGGGATGGAGCCCGGCGTGAAGGCCCGCATCGACGAAGCACTGAAGACGCTTGAGTCGTTGGGCGCCGAAGTCGACACGTCGCTTTCGCTGCCGAGCACCGAACACGCGCTGGCGGTGTACTACCTCATCGCCCCCAGCGAGGCCTCCGCGAACCTGGCCCGCTACGACGGCGTGAAGTACGGCTTCAGCGACCGCAGCGGCCCGACGATGTGGGACAACATGGAGCAAACGCGCGCCCAGGGCTTCGGCAACGAAGTGAAGCGCCGCATCATGCTCGGCACCTACGCGCTTTCGGCCGGCTACTACGACGCCTTCTACCTGAAGGCCCAGAAGGTGCGCACGGTCATCAACAACGAGTTCGCGGCAGCCTTCGCGAAGTACGACGTGATTGTCACGCCAACCTCACCGACGGTCGCCTTCCCCATCGGCGCGAAAGTCGATGACCCCTATGCCATGTACCTGAACGACGTCTACACCCTCCCGGCCTCGGTTGCCGGGCTTCCTTCGATCAGCCTCCCCTGCGGCTTCAGCGAGGGCCTCCCCGTCGGCCTGCAAATCATCGGTAACTTCTTCGACGAAGGCCGGGTGCTACAGGTCGCGAGCGCGTTCGAAGGGGCCGGTGGGTGGAGGAATTTGGTGGCCACGCTCTGAATCTCGGTACTCCCCTCTCCATTCGATGGAGAGGGGACGGGGGTGAGGTCATCGGCAACTTCTTCGATGAAGGCCGCATCTTCCATGCCGCCGGCGCCTACGAATCGGCCGCGGGCTGCCGCAACCAGTTGGCGGGGCTGCGAGGGGTCGGTCTTGGCTTGGCTCACCTATCCAGAGCCTCCAAGTCAATTTCGCGGAGGTAGGATCCATAGTTTGGGGTCAACGTTGCTCGGGATCGAACGTTCGGGAGGCTGTCCACAGGCGGTGTTGACCTGCTTAACGCCTTGGGAACCCATCGTTAGTACGAGAGTGGTGGCGCCGTCCGCAGTTCTGTCGGCGAAGTAAACAACGTAGGCGACGAATCCGAGGACGGGTAACTCACGATTGACCTCCAGAACAGCGTAGGTCTCGGTCGGGCGCAATCCTTGGAGCACCTCCGGCAAGCCGATGGAGTCAGCTGGAAACCAGGTGACGCTGCAAGGTCCGATCTGGACCGATTTCACAAGGGATCCCTCAGGCTGAGATGGCGAACAGGCCGGACCCTCCACGGGCGCGGGCGCGCCAACACGGGTTGTCACGCATGCAACTGTCACCGGTTCGAAGAACCGCCCAGATTCGAAGGCATGATCGCCGAAGACTGACGAGATGATCTCGTCCACAGTGGGGATACCAGTTTTGCCTGTCGTGGAGGTCGACCGCGGGCCTGTCGAGCCGTTGGCGTCCGGTGGCTCCGGGCCTGGTTCCGACTTGTCACGCTCGACGAGAGTCCAAATCCCAACAACCAGCGCCCCCAAGATGGCGGCGCCGATTGTTAATACGAGCAAAGGAGCCCGGGGAATCATTTGGCCTTAGCCATTCGGTTTACCACATTGCATCGGTTGTCGTGTTGCCTCCAAGGAAACCGATCCAGTCGCCCTCGCCAGGCGAGTTGTATGGCGTGAGAACCGAGTAGTCCCCTGTTGAACCGTGAACATGGTAGCTGTAGTAGTAGTCCGGACCGTGGCCGTGGAGTTCATACAGGGAGCCGAAATTGTGAGTGGAAATCCACTCAGTATGGACATGATCCCCGCTCGTGCACGCGGGATGTGTAAGATTGTTGTGTTCGGGATACACGTATCCGATGGTCACGCTGTCGAGGTACCACTGCAACGAACCGTCCGGGAGCCAGCGCGACTGATTGCTGTATATCGTGGTCCCGTTCGAGTGAACCCAATTGAATCCGTGCCCGAAGTACACCGAACCCATCTTTTCGTAGTGGTAACCATCAGATGTGTCGGTGTACTCCACGTACACGTCGAATCGTTTGTATGCACATCCCGGTGAGCTGCCATCGTAGTTCCCCGCCGGGCCTGCGACGACGTAGTACGCGATGGTCGGCCCGGTGATATCGGGCTGAACCGTGTAGCCGCTTGCCCAGCCAGCCCAGTCAATCGATAGCATGATCGGGGTATAGGGGCCGTTTCCAGCGTAGGCTGCTTGGTCAATGGCATATTGCCCGCTGTTCGCGCCGAAACACACGTCAGTGTGCCCAGCGGGGTAGGCCGCGGACGTGGGGTGTGCAGCCAGACGTGCGCAGTTGTCGTGGAAACGCGCTCCGCTTGAGACTTCAGCACTGACTGGCGCGCCGATCCTTGTCCAAACGTGCCCAGGATTTTGGGAGTGTTGGCCATCCGTGTCTGAATAGCCCGCACCACCGGCGGAGTAATGTGACGAGTTGCCGGACGCGACCATCGCGATCCCAACTGCGCTGGCGCAACCCAGCCCGAGCGCAATCGTTGCTCTCACGGATGACAATCTGTGCGGGAACCTCACTTCAACACCTCCGCCAGACGTATGGCCGCTGGCTCGATCACCGCCGGCAGCGGTCGCTGCATTCGGGAGGCCGCCGCTCTCCATTCGGCTGAGTCGTCCAACGGGCCGACGGCCGCCGCTCTGGCGTCGAATCGGTCGCATGTTTCCGCCAGCACTGCTGCCAGGCGTATAATCTCCCGAGCGGAATCGCGAGCATAGTTCGCTAAGAATCCGAGGCTCCGCACCACGTGGCACGTATTCCCCACAAATTCGTGTACAGCTTCAGGCGCTCGGTCTTTTACGCACCCGTCCTCGCAAGGCACGGGGGAACCGGCGGCGCGCAGCAGCAGATCATTGAGCTCCACTCCGCGAAGAACTAGCTCATTTTGTGCCCGTGCGGCGACGTCCGACCGAGGCTGCAAGGGGTTGGGGTCAGGGGGCGGCTCGCCGTCGCCGAACGCAACGACGGTCGCCGTGGTCAACACCAGCGCCACGGCTGCGGCCGTGACGAGTAGAATTCTGCGCATTTGGGCATTCTCCCATTTTCGGTATGGTGCGACCGCAACGCGTATGGTAGGTTTCAGTCGATTCGCCAACACCCACCGTTCGTACCCTAATCACCCTACCTTTGGTACCCTCGTCGTCTCGAACCGCCTTGGGCGAGTACCCATTCGGCCCATTCTTCGCGGTTTTCGCGCCACCAGCGTCCTATCTCGCGAACGGCGCGGGCGTCGATTTTGTTCTTCAGATCCTCAACGATGCTTCGTAC
>JANPDX010000050.1:0-1687 GCA_031431695.1 Dehalococcoidia bacterium | reverse complement strand
TGCAGCAGCTCCCGAGAATCTGCTCCTCATCGAAGAGTGGCGTCGCGAGATTCAAGGGCGGCTCATGGCGCGGGAAGCCAACGAGTGGGTCGAGTTGTTCCTCGAAGCCGGTGTCCCGGTGAGCGTGGTGAACCAGCCCGAGGACATGGCGGACGACCCGCAGGTTGTTGCCGCCGGGATGACGACCGAACTGGAGCACCTGGTCACGGGTCCCCAGCGCGTGGTTGCCCCGATCATTCGCATGTCGGCAACGCCAACAGAGGCCTCGCGCCCGTCGCCGCCACTGGCGTACCACACGCGTGAAGTGCTGTTGGGGTGCGGCGTATCTGACTCGGAGATCGATGCGCTGCTCGCGGCGAAGGTTGTTACTCAAGCGTAGAGACGGAACGCGGAGGCGCGGAGGCGCAGAGTTCGAAATCGAACCGGGAACCGCACGACCGAAAACCTCCAAACCTCCGCGCCTCGGCGTCTCACCGTTGGAAGCTCATGCCCGACTCTCCGTGCCTCTGTGGTACGGCGCCCCGCTCGCGTAGGATTCGCGCCATGACCACGCCATCTGCTATCAACTGGGACACCTACTTCGACGAAGCGCTTGAATACCTTTGCGAGTTCATCCGCGTCGATACCTCGAACCCGCCGGGCAACGAGATCCTGGCCTGCAACTTTCTCGGCGCGATCCTCCACCGCGAAGGTATCGACTACGATCTTTACGATGCCGGTGACCGGCGCGTCTCGCTGCGCGCGGTGCTCAAGGGCGACGGCTCGAAGCGGCCCTTCATGCTGCTGAACCACACCGACGTGGTCCCGGTGCAGCGCGAGTTCTGGGACGAGGATCCTTTCGGCGGCCACATCAAGGACGGCCATATCTGGGGGCGCGGCGCCCTCGATATGAAAGGCCTCGGGATTGCTCAGTTGATGACCTTCATCTCGCTGAAGCGGCTTGAGGTGCCGCTCGCGCGCGATGTCGTATTCTTCGCACAGGCCGACGAAGAGGCCGGCAGCGAGTTCGGGATGCGCTTCATCGAACGCGAGTACCCGGAGACGCTCGAGGCTGAGTATGTCATCAACGAGGGCGGCGGCGGAACGACCGAAGTATTCGGCGTCGAGCGGCCCGTCTACAGCATCGCCGTCTCCGAAAAAGGCCCGCTCTGGCTGCGCCTCGTGGCTGAAGGCCGCCCTGGCCACGGCTCCATGCCGCACGATGACAACGCGCTCGACCGCCTGGTCCGCGCGATGTACCGCATCCAGGAGTGGAACCGCGAGATGACTGTCTCACCCGTGCTTACGGAGTACTTCGGGCGGCTGAGCAAAGCCGGCATCTACAAAGGCGAAGCGACCGTCGAAGGACTAAAGGCCGCGGCGGAGAAGGACATTCGTGTGCGCGCCCTGCTCACGAACACCATCAGCGCGACCACCGCGACCTCGGGAATCAAGCACAACGTGATTCCCGCGCGCGCCGAGGCCACCCTCGACATTCGCCTGTTGCCGGGCGTAAAGCCAGAAGCATTCGAAGCCGAACTGGCTGCGGTCATCGATGACCCGAAGGTGGCCATCGAACGCGTGCACGTTGGCTGGTCCGACACCAACACGCACGACACGGAACTCTTCCGGGTGATGGAGGACGTGATCCACGAACACGTGGAGGACGCGGTCGTGGTGCCGGGCATGACTGTCGGGTTCACTGACA